>DASSNZ010000414.1:0-8531 GCA_035701135.1 Verrucomicrobiia bacterium | reverse complement strand
GTCGGCTGGAAATCACGCGCTCGGACTCGCGCGACACGGAAATTTGCTTGGAATTCCGGTGATGGTTGTGATGCCGCGTTTCGCGCCGCTGGTGAAAGTCGCGCGGTGCCGGCAACTGGGCGCGACTGTAATTCTTCATGGCGACACTTTTGATGAAGCGCGAGGCGAGGCAAATCGTTTGGCTGAAGAAAAGAATTTAACCTACGTTCATCCTTTTGATGATCCGCGCGTGATCGCCGGACAGGGAACGCTGGCGTTTGAAATTCTTGAACAGGTTCCCGACGTCGAAGCGGTGATTGTGCCGGTTGGCGGCGGTGGATTGCTGGCTGGAATGGCAACCGTTTTGCACGCGCTGAAACCGGATTTGCAAATCATCGGCGTCGAGCCTGCGCGCGCGGCGTGTTTCGCCGCGGGTTTGAAATCGGAAACTCCCGTGCGCATTGCCGCGGAATACACGCTTGCGGACGGATTGGCCGTAACCGAAGCGGGAGAACGCACATTGGCCATCGCGCGGCCGCTGGTTCATAAAATGGTCCAGGTTCAGGAGGAATCGCTCGCGCTGGCGATGCTGCGATTGGCGGAATTGGAAAAATGCATTATCGAAGGCGCGGGCGCGGCGGGATTGGCCGCGTTGTTAATCGGGCAATTGCCGGAACTGGAAGGCCGGAAAGTTGTTCTGCTGCTCACCGGCGGAAATATTGATCCGCTGGCGCATAGTCGCGTGATCGAGCGCGGCCTGGCGGCGGACGGGCGAATCTATCGCTTTGACGTTTTGTTGAGCGATCGTCCCGGCGGTCTGGCGCACCTTTCCGCCGTTCTTGCGAATGCAGGAGCGAACGTGACGGAGATTGTCCACAACCGGACTTTCGCCGGACCGGATCTTTCGCGTGTTCATGTGCTTTGCACCGTTGAAACCCGTGACCGCGCGCACATCGAGGAAATTCAAAAATGTCTGGCGGAAAATGGCGTGGAGCTTTGTTCGAATGGTGGTATGGCACGATCAAACTGAATCCTTGGTTAGGCCACCTCCCCGAAATTAAGAATCTTCTGCTGTAGCTGCATTCGTTTGCCAACATGCTTTGATGGCTTTGCGTTGTGGACGCCAATTTCCTTCTCCCAAAAATGTAGCCGCCGCATCGCCGAGGCAGGTATCAAGGCAATCCAATGCGGCGTTCTGTCCCGCGTCTTCGCGTCGTGCGAAACGGATGAACGCAAGGAAATTTTCACGGTTTTTGTTTAAAAGGTGAATAAGAATTTCAGCGAGGCTATAGCTTAATTCAACACTCTCACCGGGACAGTGAAATGAAGTGCCGGCCCAAAAATGTTGAATTCTGTCCTCGTTCCAAAATTCATGATGCTTTTCGGCAAGCTCGGGCCAGACGACGGGTGGAGTCCAGCCGCTGACCATCCCCCAATAAGCAGAAGCCGCGCCCTGATACGCAGGCGGAGAGTAGCCGCCAATAGCTTTTTGAAGGACCACAGCCACGCCTTCGTTCAACCACAGTGGAATGGGAAGATGATTCAGAGCGTGATGCGTGAGTTCATGAGCGATAGTTTCGCCGGCGCGCAGTTCGGAATCATAGAGAAGCGCAATATGCGGGTAGCCAACATTGACGTGAATTCCCGCGCTTTTTGAGTGGTTTCCGTCCGGGTAAAATTCAGAGATATATTGATAATAATCATCTTCTTCCGTAAAAACCATTATCACGTGAAAACAATCATCTTTTCCACGCGCAACATCGGCAAGGGATCCGCGAATGGAAGATAGCGCCGCTTCCGCGAAATTCGAAAGCCGATGAGTCGCATCCGCGTCAAGCGCGCCGAGCCATGCAATATAGCGGGATTTGACAACCCGATAATCGCCGCCCAATTCATTTTTCAATCTGAAAAGCCATTGCGTAACCGCTTCGTTCCACGCTTCCCGGTGATTATCAAGTCCTGTTGCGGATTTAATTTTTTGCCGTATCAGGTTCCAATCGGGACGGGAAAATCCATCTTTAAAATCGAATGCGCTTTCGATCTCATCGAGATTGATAAAATCGAAAGTCGGAAGTTCTTCCGTGGGTAAAACTGGTGGGGACGGGAGAGGTTCCTGGATGGGAAAATCCAAGCCGCATTCCTTGCAATGAGCCGCGGCATCGTCGTTTTCGCGACCACAATAATCGCAAGCTTTCACGCCGGAAGTCTATTGGCTTTGGAATGAAGAGAAAAGCTGTTTCGAGATTTCGCGGCAAGAGGAGGTCATGATCTGATTCAATCCGATTGAGCGAAATCAGGCCGATTTTTTTTCCCCGGATTAACTTGCCAGAATTTTCCATAACGCGTACGAAAACATTATGCAACGCTCACTTGTCATGACCGTCATCGGCGAAGATCGCCCCGGTCTCGTGGAATCGGTCGCCAGCCTCGTCGCCGATCACGGCGGGAACTGGCTCGAAAGCCGGATGTCGCGGCTCGGAGGCCAGTTCGCCGGAATCGTCCACGCGCAGGTTCCGTCGGAAAAAGAGCAGCCGCTTGTCGCCGCGTTGAAAAATCTTTCCGGGCGCGGCCTGACAGTTGTCGTGCATTCCGGGCAGGTCGAAACCGCGCGGAAACCCGTCACGCTTTTGGAAATTGTCGGGCAGGATCGCCCCGGAATTGTCCGCCAGATTTCCCAGGCGCTCGCCGAGTTCGGCGTGAACGTCGAGGAACTCGAAACCGAATGTTCCAGCGCCGCGATGTCCGGGGAAACACTTTTCAAAGCAACGGCGAAACTGAGCATTCCTGAATCGTGCAACGTCGCGGACCTACGTCAAAAGCTGGAAAAAATCGCTGCCGATTTGATTGTGGATATTTCGCTGCAACCGCAGGGCGCGTCACCATTGCTCTGACGAAGTTCTGAATTTCCCGGAACCGCGTTCGGCATTTTTCGCGCGTTTTCGTTCGATGGATTTTTTTCGATGCGCCGCGCGATTCAGAAATTCCAATTCGCGCCGCAGTTTTAAAAATTGCTCGTAACGTTCCCGCGGCAACTCGCCTTTTTCCACCGCGTCCAGAACCGCGCAGCGTTTTTCGACTGTGTGATTACAGCCGCGAAAATGACAGCGCAACGATAATTCCTCAATGTCTGGAAAAGTCTCATGCACGCCCTCGCCGGAGAGCCACATCTGAAATTCCCTCATGCCCGGCGTGTCAATTACCAGCGCGCCATTCGGTAAAACAATCAATTCGCGCCACGTCGTCGTGTGACGTCCTTTCGCGTCGCGCTCACGAACTTCCGTTGTCGGCATGATTTCCTCGCCGTAAAGCTGGTTGATGAGCGACGATTTTCCGACGCCGGACGGACCGATGAAAACGATCGTCTGGCCGGGCTTCAATAATTGCGTCAGGCTGTCCAACGCCTGGCCGGTTTTCGCACTGACGGCGATGACCGGCGCGTCTTTCGCGAGTTGTTCCACGGCGTTTAATTTTTCCAGCACGTCCTCGCACAAATCCGTTTTGTTCAGCAGAATTACCGGTTTGACGCCGCCATCGTGCGCCATGAGCAAATGTCGTTGCAGCGTCGCCGGATTAAAAGACTGATCCAGGGCCTGCACGAGAAATGCAATGTCCACGTTCGTGACGAGCACTTGCTCCTCTGTTTCGCGGCCCGGAACTTTTCGCGACAATTTTGTCCGGCGCGGCAAAACATGATGAATCACCGCTTTCTCTTCGTTTTCCAAAATTTTTACCGCAACCCAATCGCCGACTTTCGGCAATTCCGCGCGCGTCGTGTCGTGCAATAATTTTCCCGCGACCTGTCCGGTCAATTCCGCGTTCGCCGTGAACACGACATAATAATGCTTGTCCTCGACGGCGACGCGGCCCGGCTCAAAACCTTTTTCGCGAAACGGAGCGAACGTTTTTTCCAGCGTCTCGTTCCAGCCAAGCGGTTTCAGTTTTGACGCGTTTTTCAGCATGAAGCTTGGACGTTAATGGTTCCGGAGTTTAATGCCAGGATGCAAACGCGGAGGAATTCTCATTCGGAACCGGCTGAGGCGGATGAAAATTCATGAATTCAACACACATGTGCCTAACAACTTGTCGGAACTTCCTGCAACACTTCGATGCAATGTGGAATTGCGCCGGAAACGAAGCCAAGGCATTCCACCGCGCCGCTCGGTTTTCCCGGCAGACAAATCACAAGCGACTTGTCCACGACCGCCGCGAGATTGCGCGAGAGAATCGCGTTTTTCGTGATTTTCATGGATTCGCTTCGCATCACTTCGCCAAAACCCGGCAACTCGCGCGAAGCGATTTCGCGCACCGCTTCCGGCGTCACGTCTCGCGGCGCAACGCCCGTTCCGCCGGTGGTCAGAACGAGATGACAGCCTTTCGCAATCTGCTCGCGGATCGCGCGCTGGATTTCGCGTTTTTCATCCGGCACGAGCGATTCCGCCAGAACGCTCCAGCCGTAGCCGTTCGCCGCGTCTTTCAAAGCCGGTCCGCCGAGATCGTCGTAAAGCCCCTGCGAGGCGCGGTCGGAAATGGTAATAATGCCGGTGGGAAGCATGGGATATAATTAAGATTCGGTTAAGGTTGGCAGGTTAAAAGTAAATGAGCGAAGAATAAATCCGAATGCCGAAATCCGAAATCCGAAAGAACGGGAAGTTCGAAATCCGAATCTCCGGCGCCGCGACGGAGAGCGTGTCCGGCGAAAGCTTTGGCGACGACATAAAAGCCGGGACTCATGTGGCGTTCCGATAGTAAACCGGTTCGGCTTCGACTTTCAGATTTCTTTCGGACCTCGGGTTTCGACATTCGGGCTTTTATTGGCTCGATTTTTTTGGGATTCATTTCGTTTAGCCGGTCTCGCCGGTTTTCATCTTTGCAACAACTCGCACATTTGTGATTTTCATCTCCTTGTCCACCGCCTTGCACATGTCGTAAATCGTCAACGCGGCAACACTGACGGCGGTAAGCGCCTCCATTTCAATGCCGGTTTGCGCGGCGATTTTCGCGGATGCGGTAATCACAATCCGGTCGTTGCTTTTCGGAAACTCAAAATTCACTTCGCAATGCGTGAGGGGCAGGGGATGGCACAGCGGAATCAGTTCGCCGGTTTTTTTCGCCGCGAGAATTCCCGCGAGCCGCGCGGCGGCAAGAACGTTTCCTTTCGCGATTTCATGCGATTGAATCAATTTCAGCGTCGCCTTTTGCAAATAAATTTCTCCGCGCGCGACCGCTTCGCGCCGCATCACGGGCTTGGCGGAAACATCCACCATGCTCGCCTCGCCGGCTGCGTTGATGTGCGATAATTTTTTTGGATTCACGGTTTTTAAAGCGGTTTAATTGCTCAAGCAATTCAACTTGTTTAACCATTTAACAACTCATCAAATTTAACTCATTCAACGGCCTGAGTTTTGCAACGAATCCTTCCATTGCCGGGCGGCATTGCGAATCTGTTCGCCTGTGTTGATCGCGGGTTTTACAAACTTCGGCGTGAACCACGGAAACGCGCCGGTCAAATCGAGCGTGACCAGAATCTGCCCGTCGCAATCCGGACCGGAACCGATTCCGATGGTCGCAAATGAAAATTTTTCCGTGATTTCTTTCGCGACCGGCGGAGTCACCAATTCCAGTACGACGGCGAAAACACCCGCTTCTTCGAGCGCCGCCGCGTCGTCGAGCAATTTCGCGCGGCTCGTATCGTCGCGGCCTTTGATGCGGTACTTTCCGCCTTCTTCGAGAACGTGTTGCGGCAGCATCCCGATGTGGCCAACGAGTGGAATTTTCTCGGTCGCAATAGCGCGGAGTTGCGGAAGAATTTCCCGTCCGCCCTCGGCTTTGATAAATTCAGCGCCCGCCGCGATCAGTTTTTTTGCGTTCGTCACCGCGTCTGAAACGGTTTCGTAACTTTTAAACGGCAGATCCGCGCCGAGCAAAGCGTTAGGATTTGCGCGCGCCGCGGCGCGCGTATGATGTTCCATTTCCGCCATCGTCACATGCGTCGTGTCGGGATAGCCGAGCACCACCATCCCGAGCGAATCGCCGACGAGAATCATTGGAACGCCCGCTTCGTCCAACAATTTTGCCATCGAAAAATCGTAAGCCGTGAGCGCGGCGATTTTTTCACCGCGATTTTTCATCGCGAGAATTGTGTCCGGCGTGATCTTTGGAGAATTCATTTTAAATCACGGATGCCTGCAGCGCACTGAAGCCGTAACCAAAAAAACTGAGCGCGGAAACGCGGAGAACGCAGAGATTCGGAGATTTCTTTCTCAGTGCTTCACCGCGTTCTTTGCGTCTCTGCGTTAAAAAATTTGCGCGGCCTGCAAAAACTTTTTTGGATCGCGTTGAGAGCGACAGTGATTCGAAATTTGAATTTTTGCCCGTGTTCATCGTTGTTATCCGTTGCTGAAACTTTTCAACAATTCCTCCGGCGTCACGGTTGCTGTTCCGATTTTGCCGACGACGATTCCCGCCGCGTGATTCGCCAGCAGCGCGGCTTCGACCGGCGAAGCGCCCGCCGCGATTGCCAGCGTGAATGTCGCGATGACGGTGTCGCCCGCGCCGGAAACATCGAAAACCTCTTGCGCCACAGTCGGGATGTGAAACGGTTTTTGACCGCGCTGGCAAAGCAGCATTCCCAGTTCGCCCAGCGTAATCAGCAAAACCGCCGGACGAAGTTCATTCAACAATCGTTCGGCGACGCGCATTAAATTCGCGTCCGCGAGCGGATTGGCGTTGCGCGTTTCATCCACGATATTCGCCAGTTCAAACGCTTCCTTTCGATTTGGCGTGATGAGCGAAAGATTGGACAGATTCAAATGATGAATCGGTTTCGGATCCAGGCTCAGCCAGACGGCGCGCTCGCGGCAGAGCGTTTTGATTTCATTCAACAACGATTGGCTGACAACGCCTTTTCCGTAATCGCCGACGATGACCGCCTGCGCGTTTTTCAATTCCGATTTGAAAATGCCTAACAACCGTTTCGTTTGCCGGGCGTCCATTCCGTCGCGCGTTTCGCGGTCAATGCGGACGACCTGCTGTTTGTGCGCGACAATTCGTGTTTTAAGGCTCGTGGCGCGTTGGGTGTGAGCAAGCACGCCGCGGCAACCGATGCTCTGCTCTTTCAGCAAACGCCGGAGTTGATCGGCGGTGGAATCGTGGCCGACCGCGCCGAAAAGTTCCGTGTTGACGTGGAGCGCGGTGAGATTGCGCGCCACGTTCGCCGCGCCGCCAGGCATGAAGTTTTCATGCTCAAATTCCACGACCGGAACCGGCGCTTCGGGGGAAATTCTCGCAACGCTGCCCCAGATGAACTGGTCGAGCATCAGATCACCGATGACGAGAACGCGGGTTTTTCGCGCGGCGGACAGAATTTGTTTTGCGCGCGACGCTGGGAACAGATTTGATTGCATTTTGTTCAACGATAAATTTCGCGGCGATGGCCGATGGCAAAGATGACAACTTCTTTTTCTGAATCGTCAATCGTATAAATCACGCGGTAATCGCCGACGCGAATGCGCCAGGCATCGCGTCCGGAAAGTTTCACGGATCCTGGCGGACGTGGATTCTCTGCGAGCGCGAGCATGGAGCGTGCGACGCGGGTTCTAATATTTTCAGACAGCCGTAAAAGGCTTTTCTTTGCGGGCGCGTGAATAGCAACCGCGTAGGTCACGATTTGATTTTCGCCTCTTTCAGAAATTGTTTGAGCGAAACCGGTTTTTCCCCGGCGACATCACGCTTCGCGGCATCAAACAATCGGACATCGTCCAGTTCCTCGGCCATCTCGCGTTCGTGGTCGAGGCGTTGCAACAATTTGGCTTTCTCCCGCGCGGGTAAAGCGTGGATTTCTTTCAAAATCATGGTTGCAGTCATAAATGAAAATTGTCAGCAGTTCCCGGGCAAGTCAATCCGCGCATTGAATTCAAATTTTAAAAATCCAGCCGGATTTCAATTCTTTGCGATAGCGAGTTCAATCCAAAAACGCCGTCAGCGGACTGGTCGCGGATGCGAATTCCTGTTCCGCCGCAATGCCGGATTCATACGCGGCGCGGCCGGCTTCGATTGCCATTTTGAACGCGACGGCCATTCGGTTCGGATTATTGGAAACGGCGATGGCGGTGTTGACGAGCGCGGCGTCGGCGCCGAGTTCCATCGCTTCGGCGGCGTGACTCGGCGCGCCCAGACCTGCGTCCACCACGACGGGAACGTTCGCCTGCTCGATGATAATTCGGATTTGATCGCGCGTTTGAATGCCGCGATTCGAGCCAATCGGCGAACCGAGCGGCATCACGGTCGCGACGCCGATTTCCTGAAGGCGTTTCGCCAAAACGGGATCGGCGTTGATGTACGGCAAAACCGTGAAACCTTCCTTCACGAGAATTTCGGCGGCGGCGAGCGTTTCAATCGGGTCGGGAAGCAAATAGCGCGGATCGGGATGAATTTCCAGTTTGATCCATTTCGGCAATCCGGCGGCGGCGGCCAGACGCGCCAGGCGCACGGCTTCGTTTGCGTTCATCGCGCCGCTCGTGTTAGGCAAAAGCAGAAATTTTTTCGGATCAATG
>DASSNZ010000413.1:0-2250 GCA_035701135.1 Verrucomicrobiia bacterium | reverse complement strand
TTCACGAATTTCGCCAGTTCCGGCGGCGACGCGAACGGGTTCAAAGCAGGCGGTTATGGAAAAAACGGTGACACGCTGCCGAATCCCGTCCCGCGCCATGTGGTGCGTTTTTGTCTTGCCGTGAAAAATCGCGCGAACGGTTTTTACGCGAACCACCACGCCGGCGGCGACGATTGGTTTGACAACACGGCTTTCCGAAACGGCGTCAACTTCAACATGCTTTGCGTTTCAAATGATAATCTCACGGATGTTCCCGGTTATGATCATGTGATGAAAAATAATCTCGGATTTCTCGGCAACCGGGAAGTAACGAATCTCGGCGACTCCAACGATGTCAGCTTCAATTACTTCACGCTTCCCGTTATCGTCGCCAGCAATGATTTCGTGAGCCTCGATGAATCTCTTTTGACGCTGCCGCGAAAAGCAAATGGCGATTTGCCGGACATCGCTTTCGCGCAACTCGCGCGCAGCAGCGATCTGGTCAATTGCGGAACGAACATCGGAGCCGCGTTTTCCGGCGTCGCGCCGGACCTGGGCGCTTTTGAACGCGGATTGAATCCGCCGGCGATTTCCGTTTCACGGATTGGAACCAATCTGGTTTTTTCCGGAAGTGGCGGCGCGGCGCGCGGGCCTTTTTCGATCATCGCCACAACGAATCTCGCGCTTTCACCAGCGCAATGGATTTTGGTTGCGAGCAACACGTTTGATTTTTCCGGCAATTTCATGGTCGCGAATCCGCTCGCGAACGATTCCGGTCCGCGGTTCTTTCGAATTCAACTTCCGTAATTCCGCATTTCCATGAACGACGAAACTTCTGAACGGCTGACTCAAATCGAATCGCACATCGCGCATCTCGAAAATCTCGTGGAACAACTCAACTCGGTCGTTGTGGATCAGGGAAAGACCATCGAGCGATTGAAAAAAGAAACACGGCGGCAATCCGACGCTTTGCAAACGATGGAACTGGATCGCATCAAGGCGAACAATCCCAGGCCGCCGCATTATCAGTGAGGAAATTTTCCCGGGCGCCCGCCGAATTGCACGAAGACAAAAGCCGGCAAAAGAATCGGCAAAATGCCAGGAAGGAAAAACCGGGGCTGAATCGAAAACCCAGCCCCGGTTGAAAACACAACTTGATTCAGCGTCGCTCGCGACGTTCGTAATCGCCGCCGCCGCGATTTCCGCTCCAGCGTTGCTGCGAGCGATCCCGCTCTTCGCGCGGACGCGCGATATTCACCGTCAAGGCGCGGCCCTGAAAGTCTTTGTTGTGGAATTGCTCGATGGCTTTGTTCGCGTCGTTCGGATCGGCGAATTCGACAAACGCGAAGCCACGGGATTTTCCGGTCATCTTGTCCATCATGAGATTGACGGAGGAAACGACGCCGGCCTGTGAAAAATAATCCTGAAGATCATTTTCCATGGTTTGATAGGATAGGTTGCCCACGAAGAGCCTGGTTGGGTTCATAATACGAATGTCCGCTCAAAAAACCATGCGGGAGGACTGCACTGGCAGGATCTCTGAATGTCGTTTAAGGTTCACTGACAATCTGTCTTCTGACACCAACATTGTTGGCTTTTTGAACTGACGCCCGTATTTGTAACAAACCGCAATCTCCAGTCAACAAAGATTAAATGTCCTGCTGAATAAAAAAAGATCAGCTTTCCCCGGCGGTGTTCCGCGACCGCAGGTGCTCGAAAAATTCCTCGGCCACAATGTAACCGACGCAATTCCGCATTCCGCAACCGCACGGATGCTCCTTGTAATCCTCCAGATCGTAACCGTAATTGAACGTGACCTCCTCTCCTATTGCGATGTCCCGCAACGCCACAATCCAGATCCGGTCCTCGTCCCACTGCGCTTCGCAGTTCGGCTCGCAACTGTGATTCAGAAATCGCGCCGGATTCCATTCCACGCTTCCGTCCAGATCGTATTCATCGTTCACGGAAAAAATGTACGGATTGTTCAACTCGCATCGCCTTGCCGATTCCGCTTTGCTGATTTTTTCGCCGACGTATTCGATGATCCATGTGCCCGCCGGAATATTCGCGGCGGCAAATCCTCCGGTTCCATGAATGGGCGAATTTTTGATCAGCAAAAGCGTCGGGTTTTTATTCATGCGGATTCGGAAATGTAATTCAATGTTCGGCGTTCAATGTCCAATGTTCGAGGTTTCTCCAGGCCGGCAAAAATGTTGTCAGGCCCGCAAACCAGATTTTGAATTTTTCGTCATAATTTTCCGTCATAATCCG
>DASSNZ010000412.1:0-34034 GCA_035701135.1 Verrucomicrobiia bacterium | reverse complement strand
GTCACGACCGAGGCGAATATCAGCAATTTCAAGCGCCAGATAAAATCCCTCGGCTTCAGCTACGACTGGTCGCGTGAAGTGAACACGACCGATCCGAATTATTTTAAATGGACGCAATGGATTTTTCTGAAGCTGTATAATTCGTGGTTCAATCCGAAAACGAACAAGGCTGAGCCGATTGAGACGTTGGAATACCCGGAGGAATTGAAATGTGCTGCCGACATCTTGTCGGCAGGTCCCGACTGCCAGGAAGATGCTGGCGGCACAGTATCGCTCGATTCTCCCCGCCGCGCTTATCGCGATTCCAAACGCCTCGCCTACGTGAGTGAAGCGCCGGTGAATTGGTGCGAAGAACTCGGAACCGTTTTGGCCAACGAAGAGGTAGTGGACGGAAAATCTGAAATTGGCGGATTTGCTGTCGTCCGCAAACCGATGCGCCAATGGATGCTGCGCATCACGGATTACGCCGAGCGATTGTTGCAGGACCTCGACACAATTGACTGGAGCCATTCGCTAAAGGAGATGCAGCGAAACTGGATCGGGCGTAGTGAAGGAGCTGAAGTGGATTTTGCGATTGCCGATTGCCGATTGCCGATTGCCGATTCAAAAATTCGCGTGTTCACCACGCGCCCCGACACTTTGTTCGGCGCGACTTACATGGTGCTTGCGCCAGAACACAAACTCGTTGACCAAATTACGACGCCGGAACAACGCGAAGTGGTTGCAAAGTATAAATCGGATGTTGCCAAAAAATCGGATTTGGAACGCACGGAGCTGGCCAAAGAAAAAACCGGCGTGTTCACCGGCGCTTACGCAATCAATCCGGTGAACGGCGAAAAAATTCCGATCTGGATTGCAGATTATGTTTTAGCGAGTTACGGAACTGGCGCAATCATGGCCGTGCCTGCGCACGATCAAAGAGATTACGAATTTGCGAGGAAATTTAGCCTGCCAATCAAACAGGTTGTATATCCACACTCTCACTGGACTCAAACTTTAGAGAATGCTTTGGCGGATATTCGTAAGTTCGAAGTCATTCTGGATGCTGAATATGGAAGGGTAATTTATGCAGAAGTCTCCCGAGAGCCGAAGGCGGGTGAAATTTTATCCGACTTCAAAGCTTTTGAAGACACCGGAATTGCAATCAGTTCAGAATTCTTAAATGGACTTCCCACCGCTGAAGCCAAACAAAAAATCATTGCGTGGTTGGAGGAAAAAAATCTCGGCAAACGCACCATCAATTACAAACTGCGCGACTGGCTTTTTTCGCGTCAACGTTATTGGGGCGAGCCGTTTCCCATTGTTTGGAAACGCGACGCGAACGGAAATCTTTATCACGAAGCGTTGCCGGAATCCGAGTTGCCCGTTCTTCCGCCAAAGCTTGACGATTACAAACCCACACCCGATGGCCAGCCGCCGCTCGCGCGCGCGAAAGATTGGGTAAACTTGCCCGATGGTTCCGTTCGCGAAACGAACACGATGCCGCAATGGGCGGGCAGTTGCTGGTATTATTTGCGTTATCTTGACTCGCAGAATCCGCAAACTTTTGTTGGCAAAGAGGCGGAGAATTATTGGATGGGCGCGGAGAGTCCAAAGGCTAAAGTCCAAAGCCCAATGTTGGCGGACATTGGACTCAAATCAACGATGCCAGGAGTTGATTTATACGTCGGCGGCACGGAACACGCCGTTCTCCATCTGCTTTACGCGCGTTTCTGGCACAAGGTTTTGTTCGATCTCGGCTACGTCTCGACGCCGGAACCGTTTTTCAAACTCGTCAATCAGGGACTTATTCTCGGTGAGGACGGACAGAAAATGTCGAAGTCGCGCGGCAACGTCGTTAATCCCGACGACATTTTGAAGGAATACGGCGCGGACGCATTTCGCCTTTACGAAATGTTCATGGGCCCGCTTCAGGACACAAAACCATGGAACACAAAAGGCGTCGAAGGCGTGTATCGTTTTCTCGGCCGCGTCTGGCGCTTGTTCGTGGATGAAAAATCCGAAACGGAATTTGAACAGGCGGAAACCACCGCGAACGCGGAAAGACGCGGCGAATTGCTGCAATTGATCAAACTGAGTTCCGCCATCAAAGAGGTCCAGCCGACGCCGGCTCAACTGAAAACACTTCACGCGACGATCAAAAAAGTCACCGAAGATCTGGACGGTCTGCGGTTCAACACCGCGATTTCCGCCCTGATGGTTTTCATCAACGAAGCGATGACGTGGAAAACAAAACCGGTTTCCGCGCTGCGCGATTTTTTGATTTTGCTCCAGCCGTTCGCGCCGCATCTGGCGGAGGAACTTTGGGAAAAGTTGAACATCGAACACCGAACATCGAACACTGAACATCGAATCGCGCTGGCTTACGCTCAATGGCCGAAATTCGATCCGGGGTTGCTCGTTGAAGACACGTTGAAAATTCCCGTTCAGGTGAACGGCAAGCTGCGCGACAAAATTGTTGTTCCAGCGGATGCGACGCAGCAACAAATCGAAACCGCGGCGCAGGCAAGCGAAAAGATCAAACCGTTCATCGAAGGAAAAACGATCAGGAAAATCATCGTTGTGCCAAAGAAACTGGTGAACATCGTCGTGGGTTAAACGAAAATCGTGCCACGGGCATCCTGCCCGTGCGCTCCAAAATCTCTGCCTTGTAAGTCGCGGTCCGGATTTCAAACGCACAGAAAAAATTGAACCGAAAAATCCGAACTTCGCTTGATGGAAAACTTTTTTCTCCGCGTCCTTTGCGTTTGAATTCTTTTTGCAACTTCAACACGCCAGCGCGTCCGCCAATAATTCCGCGATGTGCCGCGATTTGATCGGCGTGAGATGAAGCACCTGGCTTCGGCAACTTGCGCCGGACGTGACGAAGATCGTTCCGAACGGTTGATTTCGGATTCCGCGAATCAGTGGTTCGGCGATTTTCACCGACAACTCGTATTTGGATTCCATCATTCCAAACCCGCCCGCCATTCCGCAGCAGCCCGCGTCCAGAATTTCCACCACGCGCTCCGGAAGACGCTCCGCAAGGCGTTTTGCAACCGCGCCGGAGTTTCGCGATTTCACGTGGCAATGCGTGTGGATGACCACTTTCGCCGGAGTTGAATTGAAGCGCAGCGCGTCCGGTTCGCGCCGCAAAAGTTCCTCGATAAATTCCTGAAACAAAAAACAGCGCTCCGCCACGCGTTCATTTTCCGGCAATTTCAATTCGCGATAATCCTCAACGAACATCGAATAACACGACGGTTCGAGAAATAAAATCGGTGCGTTTTCATTTTGCCGCGCCAGCAACGCGAGATTGTGATTTCCCAGACGCGATGCCTCCGCGAGATTTCCCTGGCTGAACGCCGGACGCCCGCAACATTGCCGGTTCCGCTCCAGCCTCACTTCAAAACCCGCCGCTTCCAAAACCTTCACGGCGGCGATTCCGATTTGCGGCTCGTGATAGCGGACAAACGTGTCGTCCCACAAAATCACCGGACCTCGCGATGAATTTCCCGGCGCGGCGCGGCGCGCGAACCAGCGATCAAATCGTTGTCTCGCGTAATGCGGCAACGGACGCCGCGATGTGATGTTGAAAAATCTCGAGCCGAAATATCGCAGAATCGAGGATTCCAAAAACCGATTTGCCACGCGCGGCATTTTGCAGCCGAGCCGTCCGAGGAAATCCGGCGAGCTGAACAACCGCTCGCGAACCGAAAGCCCTTTCTTCTGAATGCGCGCGTGTTGCAACTCCGCTTTGAGCAACGGCAGATTGACGTTGGACGGACATTCGGTCGCACACGCGCGGCACGAAAGACAACTGCTTAGAGCCTTCTCCAGTTCGGCGGATTGCAACCATTCCGAACCGGCGAGCCGCTTTTCCAGCACGGCGCGAATCGTGTTGGCGCGCCCGCGCGTGGACATAATTTCCTCTCCGGTCGCGAGAAACGTCGGGCACATCGAAGGCGTTTGTTTCAGACACGTTCCGCAGCCGTTGCATTGCTCCAGGTTTCCGACGAATGATTCATCACGCGCGGCAAACGCCAGCACCGGTTCAAATGGCAATTCCATTTCGCGCCCGGCGTGAACGCGCAAATCGGAATCAATTTCATATCGCCCGTCCGGAATGATTTTTCCGGGATTGAACAAATTCGCCGGATCGAACGAATCCTTGATTTCGCGCATCAATCCGAGCAATTCATCGCCGAGTTGCACGGACATGAATTCCGTTCGCGCGATTCCGACGCCGTGCTCCGCCGCGATGGAGCCTTTGAATTGCCGGACAAGCGCGGAAACTTCCATTGCGATATGCCGGTATTTTTTCACATCGCTTTTCAAGCGCAAATCCAGAACCGGACGAACATGCAACAGACCCGACGCCGCGTGGCCGTAAAAGGACGCCTGCAAATCCATGGACGCCAGAAGCGATTGCAGCGCGGCGACATATTCCGGCAACTGGCCGGGACGCACCGCCGCGTCCTCGATTCCCGGAACCGGTTTTGCGCTGCCTTTGCGGCTGGTGAGCAATGAAAGCCCGGCTTTGCGGAGCGACCACACGAGCGCGGCTTCGTCGGCGTTTTTCAAAATTTGTTTTCGGAAACCGAGCGCGCGTTTTTCCAGCGCGTTCAACCGGTCTTTTGCCTCTTCAAAAAACTCGACGATCAAAATGGATTCGCAATCCGTTTCATCGAGATTGAGCAAATCGCGCGCGGCCTGAAATTCAACCTGGCCTTTGGTTTGATCGAGAAGAATGCGATCCACGTGCTCGACGGCGGCGGGTTTCAAATCCAGCAATTCCACCGTCGCCTGCATCGCCTCCGCGACGGAGCGGAAAAAAATCAGCGCGACGCCGCGTTCTTTCGGCAGCGGAACGATTTTCAATTCCGCCGAAACAATCGCCGCCAGCGTTCCTTCGCTGCCGCAAAGAATATTGATCAGATTTCCCGGATCGCGCAGGCAACGATCCAGCCCGTAACCCGGCCGGCGTTTCAGCAATCCGGGCGGACAACGATCGGCGATCAGCAGCGAATTAAATTCGACAAGATTTTCCACGAGAACGCGCTGACGCGGCAACGTATCGAACCCGGCGCTTACTTTGGAAAATTTTCCGGTGGAAAGAACGACGTGCAATTCGCTGATGTGATCCGCCGTCGTTCCATAAACCGGCACGTGGGAGCCGCTGGAATTATTCGCGATCATTCCGCCGAGCGTGGCGCGCGAACTCGTTGCGACATCGGGACCAAAACAAAATCCGTGCGGACGAAGAAATTGATTCAACTGATCGAGCACGACGCCCGCGCCAACACGAACGGTCTGGCGCTCCAGATCCAGATCGGCGATCTGCCGATTGTATCGCGAAAAATCGAGGACCAATCCTTCACCGACGGCGCCGCCCGCCAGGCCGGTTCCAGCGCCGCGTGGAATAATGGAAATCCCGACTTCGGCAGCGGCTCGAATGATCGAGCACGTTTGCCTCGCCCCGCGGGGAAACGCAACGGCCACCGGCTCTATCTGATAGAGAGAAGCGTCTGTGGCGTAGAGCTGCCGCGTGAGGTTGTCGAAAGCGACCTCGCAATTCGCGCCGGCAAGCGCCGAAATTTGTTGTGCCGAAGTCATCGCGCGGCTCCAGAATATCGGACGCGGAGAAATTTACAATTCCAGACAAACGGCGCGCGAAAAATATTATTCAGAAAAATTATGTCTGCTTTTGAAAACGTTAAAATTTCTTAAAGAGCAAGCCTGATGTTTCATGCGCCCGGGCGGCATTCCGTTTCCTCCGATGTCGGTTCGGAAGCGCGTCATAAAAATCGAAAAATTTAATCGCGCGCGGATACTCGCATTCGGTTGCAACGGCAAAATGATCGCAATCGGAAAATTCCCGGCGGACTGCCTTGAATTGCGAGTCAAGTCTCGTGAAAATGCAGGTCATGAGCGCGTCAAAAACTTCTCCATTGACCTGGCCAAAGGCATTGCTGCTCATCGTCTGCGCGGCGGGGTGTTTTCATCTCGCCTACGCGCCGACCCGTTTCAATTTTCTAAAACTGTTGATAATCGGTTACGTGACATGTCTCGTTCAGCTCGGAAAGCTCGGGTCGGTTCGAAGAGCGTTTTACGCGGGACTCGCCGCCGGATTGCTCTGCGTCGCGCCGGAACTGAGTTGTTTCTGGACCATTTTTAATTGGGCGGCAATTCCACTCTGGATCGTGCTGGCGTTCTGGACCGGGCTGTTCACCGCGATGACTCACGGAATTCTCAAGCGGTTCGGCAACGCGTGGGTGTTGCTGCTCATTCCGTGCGTGTGGACGGGTCTGGAGTATTTCCGAAGCGAGCTTTATTATCTCAAGTTCTCGTGGCTGAACGTTGGATACGCGTTTTCCGGATGGCGCGTCGTTCCTTTTAAAATGTTAGGCATGTATGGCGTCGGATTTCTCGCCGCCTTTTGCGGCTCGCTTTTTTTAATCCGCAATTGGCTTTACGGAATGGTCGGCACGGCGGTTGTTTTCGGCGCGTGCGCTGCCATCGCTCCACCGCCTGCCCGGGCGGAACCCGCGAAATTGCATGTCGCCGGAATGCAACTGGAATTTCCGACGGAGCGCGCGCTTCCGATGCTGCTGGATCGCCTGCTTTCAAAACATCCCGAAGCCGATCTTTTTGTTTTGAGCGAATACACACTGGACGGCCCGGTGCCGGACACGCTCAAAAACTGGTGCAAAAAAAATCTCCGTTTTCTCGCGGTCGGCGGAAAAGACCCGGCGGCGAACGGAAATTTCTTCAATACGATTTTTGTAATCAGTCCGAAGGGAGAAATCGTTTTTCGCCAGGCCAAAAGCGTGCCGATTCAATTCTTCAAGGACGGACTTCCCGCGCCGCGGCAGTCCGTCTGGAATTCGCCCTGGGGAAAAATTGGTTTCTGCATTTGCTATGACCTGAGCTATACGCGCGTCACGGACCGGCTCGTGAAAATGGGCGCGCAAATGCTCATCGTGCCGACAATGGACGTCGCGGATTGGGGATTGCACGAACATCAGTTGCACGCACGCGTCGCGCCGGTTCGCGCGGCGGAATACAACATTCCGATTTTCCGCCTGGCCAGTTCGGGAATTTCGCAAGTGGTGACGCGCGATGGAGCCGTTGTGGATTCCGCGGGTTTTCCCGGCGAAAACGAAATGATCGCCGGCGCCTTCGACCTGAACAGCGAAGGCTCTTTGCCCGTGGACCGATTCGCCGCGCCGGTTTGCGTTGTGATTTCCGGAATGCTGATGCTCGCGCTCGTCTTTCCTCGTTTCGGAAATCAAAGGCGGAAATCCTCCGATGCGGCGGAAGCGGAGTTTTCATCCGAGGAAAATCCGGACAAATCGCAACCTGCAAAAAGTTCCTGACATGCCAGAAGAATTGCGCCTGCGAATTCACGGAAAATCCAATTTGCCCGCGCTCATTTACCTGCCGGGACTGCATGGAGACTGGACGCTTGTAGGCGGTTTTCGCCGCGCGCTCGGCGACCGAGTGCGGTTCGTGGAAATCACTTATCCGCGAACGCTCGCGTGGTCGCTGAATGATTACGCGGCTGGAGTGGAATCCGCTTTGCGCGAACACAACATCACTTCCGGCTGGCTGCTTGGAGAATCCTTCAGTTCGCAGGTTGTCTGGACGATGCTGGAGCGAAATCGTTTTCAAGCGCGCGGCGTCATTCTTGCCGGCGGATTTGTGCGTCATCCGGTTCGCGGTTTGGTGCGGCTGGCCGGGCGAATCGCCGGAGGCATTCCGCTGGCGTGGCTCACGCGAATTCTTTTTGGCTACGCGAAAATCGCGCGGTTTCGTTATCGGCATTCGCCGGAAACGCTCGCGAGCATTGATGAATTCATCGCGCGTCGAACGGAACTGGATCGTCAGGCAGCGAAACACCGGCTGGATTTGATCGCGCAAAACGATCCCTGCTCCATCGCCCGAGCGACTCAAATTCCGATTTTCGCGCTTACCGGTTTTCTGGATCCGATTGTGCCGTGGATCTTTGTCCGCCATTGGCTTCGTGGAAATTGTTCCGCGCTCCGCGACTACAAAATTATTTCCCGGGCAGACCACAATGTCCTCAGCACCGCGCCTGATCTGGCTGCGGAACAAATTTTAAGCTGGATGCGAAATGAAACCGGCGCGGCGAATTCCGGAAGAAACGAAAACCGCCCGTTTTAAAACTCAAATTAAATTGCCGTTGGCGTGAATTTCCGTTGGATAAAAACCCATGCGGACGGAGCAACACTCAATTCGCAAACGTTTTCACCAGATCCGTCGCGGCCGCTTCGTAAGCTTGCGCTTTGAGTTTTTGCACCTGTTTTTGATCCGAACGTTTGCGCGTGATGCCGGCGCTCAACGCCGTGTCCTGGAATGCGGCGGGCGAAAACATCGTCCAGCTTCCGGTGGCCACATCCACCAGCGCCATTTTCAGGCGAATCCGCATGTGATGGGTTTCATCGGGAATCACATTGCCGAGAATCGGAACCCACGAAACCGTTTTGCTCGATAAATTATCGGTTGTGGATTCCAGCACGCCCCAATAGCAGATCACTATGTCGCAACCGCCGCGCGCCGCCGCCAGCCGCAGCACGCGCGAAAAATTCGGACCTGCATTCGTTTGATCGGGAACGCCCGAGAAGGGAACGACCGTGAAATAATTCTGCAGATCCGCAATCATCGGTGCATCCGGATATTCCGCTCCCGATTGAATCAACAAAATGGAACCGCCTTTCTGCAGATGAATTTTTTTCCGCGCGGCCCGAGCCTGCGCGATTTGTTCCTCCGTCACCGGCTCGTTGCGTTCGACGCCAAGCACGTCGGCCTCCTTCAATTCGCCCCGGTAAGGCGATGGCGCTTTCACCCGCGGCCACGATTGCCCGGGTTGATAATCGGAATTGGAAATGGAGCGACTCGCGCATCCGGCAACGATCATCAGGACAAAAGTTGCGAAGGTGAATCCAACAGAGCGGCGAATTTTGAGAATGGTTTTCATGCGTGGTAAAAGGTTCATTTTGAGAACAACAGGAACTTCACGGAATAGCCAGTAAAAATTCTCGTTTCGCCTTCGGGCGCGTTTTTCAATCCGCTACAAACGACGGGCTGATTTGTAGTTGTTGAATTGCCATGCAGAGTTATTTTGTCGGCAACTCAATTTATGAAAAAACTTGGAATCGGCTGTGGAATTCTCGTGGCGCTCGCGGTCGTCGTTCTCATTCTCATCGCAATCGCGGCGGGCAGTTACAATCATCTGGTCAAGCTTTCGCAATCGGTGGACAGCCAGTGGGCGCAGGTGGAAAATGTCTATCAACGGCGCGCCGATCTCGTGCCCAATCTTGTTGCCACAGTTTCGGGCGCGGCGAATTTTGAGAAATCCACGCTCACGCAAATCACCGAAGCGCGCGCTTCCGTCGGCCAGGTGAAATTGAATCCATCCTCCGCGCCGACCGATCCCTCCAAACTCGCGGAATTCGACCGCGCGCAAGGCCAGCTTTCGTCTGCGTTGTCGCGATTGCTTGTGGTCGTCGAGCGCTATCCCGATTTGAAATCCAGCGCGAATTTCCGCGATCTTCAGGCGCAACTCGAAGGAACCGAAAATCGCATTGCTGTAGAGCGACGTGATTTCAACGAAGCTGTCCGGGCGTATGACACCGCGATCAAATCCTTCCCCGCCGTGATGTACGCGGGGATGTTTGGCTTTCGCGAAAAACCGTATTTCAGCGCGACGCCCGGCGCGGAAACGCCGCCGAAAGTCCAGTTCGATTTCAACAATTCCACCTCCGCGCCCGCGCCCGCAAAGCCGTAAATCGTGAAGCGCGTTTGCGTCATTTTTTTCCTGCTGCTCGCTGCGGGCGCTTTCGCCGCCGAAGTGATTCCGCCCGCGCCGAAGCAATATTTCAACGACTACGCGCATGTGGTTTCCTCCGCAACCGCCACGCGTCTGAACCAAACGCTGGAAGATTTCGAGCGTCAGACATCCGATCAGATTCTCGTGGCGATTTTCCCGAAAATGCAATCGGATTCATCCGTCGAAGATTACACCGTTCGCGTCGCGCGGGCGTGGAAAGTCGGCCAAAAGGAACATGACAACGGCGCGGTGTTGTTCGTGTTCGTGCAGGACCATAAAATTTACTTGCAGGTCGGTTACGGATTGGAAGGCGCGCTGCCGGACGCGCTGGCGAAACGGATTATTGACGACGAAATCTCGCCCCGGTTTCACAATGGAAATTTTGACGCGGGACTTAGCGCCGGGGTCGCGGCAATTCTCGCTGCGACAAAAGGCGAATACAAGGGAACCGGCAGAACCGCCGCGGAAAATCATCATGGCAGCACATGGAGCGGCTTCGCGCCATTTCTGATTTTTGCGGTGATTTTTATTGTGCTTATCGCCACGTCGCGTCGGCGCGGGCGTGGTTATTCATCGCGAAGTGGATGGTGGATTGGCGGCGGCGGTTTTGGCGGAGGATTCGGCGGCGGAGGAGGATTTTCAGGAGGCGGAGGCGGAGGATTTTCGGGCGGCGGCGGAAGTTTCGGTGGCGGCGGCGCAGGAGGAAGCTGGTGATATGCGCGCTAAAAAATTCCTGAATCAACTGCGACACAACGAACTCGTCGCGGCCATTCGCGACGCAGAACGGCTGACTTCCGGTGAAATTCGCGTCTTCATCAGCCGCAAAGAAATCGTAGATCCGGTCGCGGCGGCGCAGGAACAATTTGTGAAGCTGGAGATGGAAAAAACGCGCGAACGCAATGGCGTTCTGATTTTTCTCGCGCCGCTCACCTGCAAGTTCGCGGTCGTCGGCGATTCCGGCATTCACGCCAAATGCGGCGATGCGTTTTGGAACGAAGTCGCAAACGCGATGGCATCGCATTTTCGCCGCTCGGAATTCACGCGCGGCATTCAGCTTGGCATCGCGCGCGCCGGAGAATTGCTTTCGAAATATTTTCCCCGGAATGCCGGCGATCACAACGAACTCTCCGACGACATCGCGACGGACTGACAACTTCACAATACCATCAGTTTCATTGTCAAAGGCATAAGGCGCTGGACGCGAACCGTGGAAATATGCTTTGATGATTTCACCGGTCGCAGGAAATTGCCGTCGGCAATCCATTGCGCCGTGACAAAAACATTTATTCAACGTCAATCAAAGCGAGCACCATGAACAATTCCATGAATCGTCGAAATTTTTTAAAGCAAACCGGAGCGGCAGGCGTCAGCCTCGGAATGGCCGGTTATCTGGGTTCGCTTGGAAACGCGAACGCCCAATCCGATTCGCCCGCGCGCGCGATTGGCGCGAATGACAAAATCACAACCGCGGTGATTGGAACGAACGGACGCGGCATCGCGCATATTGATTGTCTGGCACGGATTCCCGGCGTTGAAATCTCTTACATCTGCGACGTGGACGATCGCGCCATTGCCAAGGGCTTGAAGGAGGTTTCCAAAAAACAAAAAACAGAAGCCAAAGGGCTGAAGGATTTCCGAAAAGCTCTCGAAGACAAATCGCTGGACGCCGTGACCATCGCGACTCCGGATCATTGGCATACGCCGATGGCGATTCTGGCGATGCAGGCGGGCAAACACGTTTATCTGGAAAAACCGTGCAGCCAGAATCCTTACGAAGGCGAGATTCTTCTTGCCGCCGTCAATAAATACCGGCGCGTCGTGCAAATGGGCGCGCAACGCCGCTCATCGGCGCACATGCGCCAGATCATTCCGGAAATTCACGCCGGTCTTATTGGCAAAACGTATTTTGGAAAAGGCTGGTATGCGAACAATCGCGGCTCGATCGGCCACGGAAAACCCGCGCCGGTTCCCGAATGGCTGGATTACGAATTATGGCAAGGCCCGGCGCCGCGCCGTCCGTTCATTGATAATCTGGTTCATTACAACTGGCATTGGCGCTGGATTTACGGAACCGGCGAGGCGCTCAACAACGGCACGCACGAAATTGATGTCGCGCGCTGGGCTTTGGGCGTGGATTGGCCGTCGCGCGTTTCCTCCAACGGCGGACGTTACGCGTTTCAGGACGATTGGGAAACGCCGGACACGCAAACCATTTCATGGGATTTTCCGGAAGGCAAAAGCATGAGTTGGGAAAGCCGGAGCTGTAACGATTTTCCGGTGGAAGGCAGGGCGCGCGGCACTTTGATTTACGGAACGGAAGGCACGGCCTTGCTGGATGGAAACGACTACATCATTTACGACCAAAAAAGAAAAATCGTCAAACAAGCCAAAGGCGACGAAGTGGTGGACCCGACCAACACCATCAGCGCGAGCGGAATCGGAATGGACACCGCGCACGTCGCAAATTTCATCGAAACCATCCGCGGCAAAGACCAACTCACCTGCCCCATTTCTGAAGGCTACAAAAGCGTGACGTTGCTGCACCTCGGCAATATCGCGTGGCGCGTCGGACGTGAACTGCATTGCGACACGACGAACGGCCATATCGCAAACGACGCGGACGCGATGAAACTCTGGCGTCGCGAATACGAGCCGGGCTGGGAACCGAAGGTTTGAAAGGAAAATTCCGCCGGGCGGGGTTCTCTTTTTGTTTTCCGAAAAATCGTGCCTTTGCCGATTCAGCAAACGCGCAGTTCGGAAAAACGGAAGTAATCGAAATCGGCGTAACCTTTCGGCGCGCTGTTTCGGCTGATGCTGTAAATTCCCACTTTCGCGCCGATCCAAAATCCGGCGGTGGCTTTGAATTCAAAGTCTATTTTTTTCGGAGCGTCTTCGCCAATCGCAAATCGGAAACGGCAAATCCCGCCGGGACTCACATCGGCGAAAAACCGGCAACGGACGGCGTCGGCGATGGACAATTCCGTTTCGGTGTGATTGCTGCGAAACAATATTTTATTTCCGTCCCGCTCGCGCCGGATTGCGATTGCGGCAAATGTTCGGCCCGTAATTATTAAACCCGCTTCGTCGCCGGAATTTTCCGGAAAAAATTCCAACGCCGTTTCGACGGTGAAGGAGCGCGCGGGAAATTTTTGGAGCAAAAGATTGGGCGTATCGGAAAGGACCGCCGCGTCGGATGGCTGGTTGAACAGTCGCAAAAAACCGGGCCGCGCCGTCAGCGAAAACCATTCTCGCCGATGGTTTGCGTGCCATTGCCACTGCAACCCGGGTTTGACGGAATCGAATTCATCGCTGGAATCCGGAAAAACCGGAGCGCTGCGGAGCGCGACGACGGGACTGGCGCATTCCGATACAGGTTCGCCAATTCCGTTTCCATCGCTGTCCCGCCCGATCAACGGCCAGCCTTCGCGCCATTCAACGGGTTGGAGATGAACCACCCGACCGTACAGTCCTCTGTCCTGAAAATGAAAAAACCACCACTGGCCGTTCGGAGTATCCACCAGCGCGCCCTGGTGCGGGCCGTTTATGTCCGAAGCGCCTTGTTCGAGAACGATCCGGTCTTCGTAAGGTCCGTAAATATTGCGTGATCGCAAAGCCACCTGCCAGCCTGTGGCCACGCCGCCCGCGGGAGCGAAAATGTAATACCATCCGTCCTTCTTGAGAAACTTGGGACCTTCAATCGTCGGATGGCGTTCCGGCGCGTGAAAAACAATTTTCCCGGAGCCTGACAGTTTGCGTCCATCCGGCGACATCGGGCAGACGCGCAGTTGATGTTTAATGCCGGCGCGGGAATGGGCGAACGCATGGACAAGATAGGCTTTGCCGTCGTCGTCCCAAAGCGGACACGGATCAATCAATCCCTTTCCCTCCTGCACGAGATGCGGTTCCGACCACGGCCCGGCGGGATGTTCGGCAGTTACGACGTAAATTCCTTCGTCCGGCATCGGAAAGAAAATCCAGAAACGTCCGTCATGAAAGCGCAACGACGGCGCCCAGATGCCGCAACCATGCCGCACGGCCGAGTAACGCGGATGCGGCAGATTTTCAATCGCGTGGCCGATCAAAGTCCAGTTGACGAGATCGCGCGAATGCAGAATCGGGAGTCCCGGCGTGCAGTTGAAGCTCGACGCGGTCAGGTAGAAATCGTCGCCATGACGAATCACATCCGGATCGGAATAATCCGCGAAGAGAATCGGATTGCGGAATGTTCCGTCTCCCGGATCCGCAACATGCGGCCAGTCGGACCGGTTTTTTCCGGCGGGCGATTGAATGGATGGCGAAGGCAAGGAACTGTTCATTTGCGGGATCCAATTCTCGGCACCAGCAGTTGCAGCGCGAGGAGCGACAGGACGTACATTCCCGAGAAGTAGGCAAACACGAGAACGTAACTTCCCGTTTTTTGAAGGATCAGGCCGGTGATGGCGCTGACGAATCCGCCCGTGAAATAGGTGACGAATCCGCCGAGGCCGACCACCGAGCTCACGGCTTCCCTGGGCATGGTATCGGAAACCACGCAATAAAGATTCGACGACCAGCCCTGATGAGCCGATCCGGCAATTCCGACGATGAGGACGGCCAGCCAGATGCTTCCGGCGAATGGCGCCAGAAACACCGGCACAACCGACAGCGCGCAAACCAGCAGGGAAACTTTTCGCGCGGCGTTCAGGTCCCAACCGCGATTCAGCAGCCGTTTCGCCAGCCAGCCTCCCGCCACGCCGCCCACCGCCGCGATGACAAAGAAAATTCCCGTCCAGATTCCGATTGCCTGGAGGTCCAGATGAAAACGCTTCTCCAAAAAATCCGGCAGAAAGAGCTGATAAAATCCCCAGGCCGGTCCCGCGAAAATTCCGGCAAGGATGTAAGCCCAAACCGCCCGATAACCGAGCAGCGAAAGCCATGGAACTTTGGCCGGCTCCTTTTCCGCGCCCGGCGGATCGCTTTTGATGTACGCCAGTTCCGCCGGAGAAAGCCGTTTGTGTTTTTCAGGCGGATCATAGACAAACCACCAGGCGATCACCCAGAGAAATCCCAGTCCGCCGGTGATGTAAAAAGTCGTTTCCCATCCCAGATGTTTGAAAATCCAGGGCACGCCGACCGGACACAAAACCGCTCCGACATTCGAGCCGGTGTTGAACCATCCCGTCGCGAGCGCGCGTTCCTTCGCCGGAAACCATTCCGTGACGGTTTTGATCGCGGCCGGAAAATTGCCGCCTTCGGACAATCCAAGCCCGATGCGCGCCAGCATAAAACCCGCGGCCGTCATGGGCATCGCGAGCGTCATCCACACGATCCCTTTCTCCGCGCCCGCAAACCACGGATACTGAATTCGAAACAACTGGTCCACGCCAATCAAACCGCAAAGCCCGTGCGCCGTCGCGGCAAGGCTCCAGCAAAGCACAAAAATGGGAAGCCCGCGTTTGACGCCGAGACGATCCATCGCGCGTCCGCCGATCAGATACCCGAACGCATAAGCGAACGAAAACGCCGCGGCGATGTAGCCGTAATCCGCATCGTTCCATCCGAGTTGCGCGCTGAGCGGCTGCTTGAGAATGCCAATGACCAGGCGGTCAATGTAATTCACCGCCACGGAAAAAAAGAGCAGCAGGCAGATCACCCAACGGAAACGCCCCGGAGAAGACTGGAACGGGCGGTTCGCAGCAGTCGCGGATTGGGATTCGGTTTTGCTCAACATCCGCTAGTCCTGTTTCAATCCGCGATTGTTCACCAAATGAATTTCAACTGCGTTTGTGATGCGGACGGGTTGCGCGGCGTTTTTGAAATCGCAATTCGCAATCGTCACATCGGAAACCGGATGTTCCGGCGACCAGCCTTCAATCACCACCGGACTTTTCGTTAGCGTATTGAACGAGCAATCGCGAATTTCAATGTCATGCACTTCGGGAAACGCATCGCCTTCCTTCGCGCCGCTGCTGGCGTATCGCATCGTGATGTAAATGCCGTATCGCGCGGTCTGAATTTCACAGTTGCGGATATGCACGTCCTCGATGAAACCGCCGCGAGCCGGATTGGTTTTGAAACGCAATGCCTGATCCAGATCCGGACTGTCGAAGCGGCAGTTCTCCGCAAAGACGCTTCGCAATCCGCCCGCGGTTTCGCTTCCGAGCGTGACGCCGCCATGACCGCGTTTGAAAACGCAGTTGCGAATCACAATATTCTGACTGGGAATATTCACCCGGCGTCCATCATGATCGCGGCCCGATTTGATCGCAATGCAATCGTCGCCGGTGTCGAATGCGCAATTTTCAATCAGCACATCCGTGCAGGAATCCGGATCGCAGCCGTCGTTGTTTTTCCCGTGCGACGCGATGCTCACGCCGCGAATCGTGACATTGGTGCAGTAAAGCGGATGCAATTCCCACATCGGCGAATCCACGACGTGAATGCCTTCGATCAGCACGTTGCGACAGCGGACCGGTTCGACAAAACACGGGCGAATAAAATGTCCTTTTCCCATGACGCGTTCCTTCACCGGAATTTCCGCGTCGCCCATTTGAGTCAATTTCGCGGCGTCCGCTTTGGCTTTTTGCAGCCATTCGGGCCAGACGGATTTCGAAGCCTGCCCGTCAATCGTTCCTTCGCCGGTGACCGCCACGTTGGTCTTTTCGAAGGCATAAATAAACGGCGAGTAATTCATCATTTCCGCGACATCCCGCGAAAACACGACCGGCAAAAAATCATTCGGATCCGTGCTGAACCTGATCGTCGCGCCTTTTTCCAGATGCAAATTCACGTTGCTTTCAAGATGAATCGCGCCGGTTAAAAAATCGCCGGGCGGAACATTGACCTTTCCGCCGCCGGCTTCGTGGCACGCGGCAATGGCGCGGGCGAAGGCTTTTGTGCAATCGGATTTTCCATCCGGTTTCGCGCCAAAATCGGTGATGTCGAATGTGCGGTCGGGAAACCGCGGCGGCTGAATGCGGGCCAGAATTTCCGGAACGCGGGACCACGCGGAATCGGCGGACGGCGAATCAACATCGCCATGCACCAATGACGCGGCGAGCAAACTCGATAAAAGAATCGCCGCGCCAGCGCCAACGGTTTCCCGCGATGAAAATCGAAACAACATTCAATGTATTCTAGAAAGAAACAGGCCGGGCATAAATTCCAGATTCTGCAAGACGGGTTGGAAATTGTGCATCCGCGAATCGCAACACCGGCTTTGCATCAACATCGGGCGTTGGAAAAATTTCCGTGACGAAAAAATTTCGCGCCGGAATTTTTCGCATTGGATTGCTTGACAGTCCGTTTAAGAAGTGGCAGCCGATGTGGTTCGGATTCCATCTCTCACTTGATTATCAGAGGAAAATTGGAGCGGACTCACGTCCGCCGCTACCACTGAAATATTTTTTGACGGTCTGTTAAAGTGGTTTTTCATTTTTGGATTTGTTACGTTGGAATTATGCCGAAACGTCAAAAGCGAATTCTCCTCGCGCTGGGCTGGTACGATCACCGGCTCCATGCCGGCATTGCCCGCTATGCTTTGGAACGCGGCTGGCATTTGTGTCCGGATACCACGCGGGAAAAAGTGATTCCCTGGGGCTGGGAAGGCGACGGAATTCTGGCGTGGCTGGGCGCGGGCGATGATCTCGCCGAATTCGTCGTTCATGCGCGGAAGCCCACCGTGGATTTCAGTTTCCGACGCACGCACCTGCCGTTTCCACGGGTTCTTGCGGATCACGCCGGCGCGGCAAATCTGGCGGCGGAACATTTTCTTTCGCGCGGCTTCACTCATTTTATTTTTTACAGCGACGCGGAAAATTGGGCCTACGAGGAAACCGGCCGGGCATTTGTCCGGTCCATTCAGCAGGCCGGGTTCCAATGCAACTGGTTGTGCTGGCAGCGCGCGCCCGTTTTCACGCGGGAGCGAATGCAATGGAAAATCAAGCGTCAATGGATTGCCACTCAACTGAAGAAAGCGCCCAAGCCGCTGGCGGTGTTCGCGGCGGCGGACGAACAGGCCGTCGAAATTCTGGAAACGTGCGAACTCGCCGGGCTTTCCGTTCCCGAACAGATCAGCATTGTCGGAATGGACGATTCGCTTCCGGCGGTGAACGCGATGCACATTCCGATTTCCAGCGTGGACACGAATCTGGAATTGGTCGGGTATCGCGGCGCGGAACTCCTGGAGGATTTGATGCGAGGCAGGCCAGCGCCGTCCGAGCCTGTTCGCGTTCCGCCCACGGGGTTGATCGCCCGCAAAAGCAGCGACCTTGTGGCGACCAATCATCCGGGCGTTTCCAAAGCGATGAATTTTCTGCTGAAACGATTTTGCGAACCCATTGGCGTGGACGATCTGGTCCGGGCGGCGGCGATGTCCCGGCGCGGACTTCATCAGGCGTTCATCAACGAAATCGGACGCCCGCCGGGTCATGAATTGCAACGCGTGCGCATCGAGCACGCCAAACATCTCTTGGCCACGTCAGACGAAAAGGCCGCCAACATCGGCGCGATGTGCGGATACCAGAGTCCCAACAGTTTCTGGTCCGCTTTCAAACAATCCGTCGGCATTTCGCCGCAGGAATATCGGAAGAAGGTTGCGGTCTGATGAACGGGTATTCATGAAATTCGCTTGAAGCAAAAATTCCGAACGCTCCCGCCGTCGTGAGATTCAATTTGGACGCAGAATTTCCAATCCTTTTTGCAGAAAGCTTAGTGGCAATTGCTCTCGCGAAGCGGCAGCCTATTTCCCGCACGCAAATTGACGAAACGACAATGCTTTCTTTTCACGGCATCGCCATTGACGGAACGATTAGTATTCAGGATGCCTCGCACCCGCCTCGGCTTAAAAACAAATTTCCGGTATATTAAAGCGATATAAAATTTTAGAAATGAAACCAGTGGCAAAGTGTTTTGAAAGTGTATCTGAAAAAAAGCGGGCCGATTTTCCGCGCGGCTCTCATTTGAGGCATTTGTTTAAAATTGTCATCGCGCTGGCTATGGTTGCCCATGCCTTTCCCGGTCTGGCCGGGACAATTCCCGAGCCGATTATTCCGGCGAATTATTTCAATGTGACAAACTACGGCGCCACCGGTGATGGAATTACCGATAATACGGCGGCCATTCAGTCCGCGATCAATGCCGCGAAAAATTCCGGCGGAGGAACAGTTGAAATTCCGCCCGGCACTTACCTCAGCGGTCCGATCGCTCTGGCGAGTTCAATCAATTTTCAAATTGATTCCGGAGCGACGCTGAAAATGCTTCCCTACGGCACTTATCCCGGCGGCGCCTCGCCGACCGATTTCATTTCCGCCAACCGATTGCACGACGTGGAACTGAGCGGCGGCGGCATCATTGATGGGCAGGGCGCGGCATGGTGGAGCGCGTACAAGAGCAGCGGCATTTCCCGGCCCAAAGCGATGTTTGCTCCGTCAGGCTGCCTGCGCGTGCTGGTCCAGGATATCACGTTTCAAAATCCACCCAACACACACATTTCTTTTCGCAGCACCTGCGGCAATGTGACAGTGCGCGGGATCACGATTGCGACCGCGGATGGCACGCCGAACACCGACGGAATTGATTTGTCCGCCACGAATTGTGTTATTCGGGACAGTTCAATCCGCTGCGGCGACGACAATATTGCCATCAGCGACAGCCACAATTTTGTAAAAGATGTCCTGGTCACAAATTGTTTCTGCGGCACCGGCCATGGCATTTCCATCGGCAGCTACACTCATGGCGGCGTGAGCAATCTGATCGTAACGGATTGCGCGTTTTCCGGAACCGGAAATGGTATTCGCCTGAAATGCCAGCGCGGAAGAGGCGGTCTGGTTCAAAATTTGTTCTATTCAAACCTGCGCATGACCAATGTGGATTGGCCGCTGTTGATTTACAGTTACTATAATTTCGGACTCGGCACGCTGACGGGAGTGGATCCCGCGTTCGCGGCGCGCGAAGCCGCGACCAATACTCAGAGCGTCACCACCGAAACCCCGATCTGGCGCAACATCACGTTCAGCAATATCACAGCAACGGCAACCGCTTCCTCGCGTCCGCCGCTGATGATCTGGGGTTTGCCGGAAATGGCGGTTTCCAACGTGGTTTTTCAAAACGTCAACATCACCTCGCCCTCGAAACGTCATCCGGGCATTTACAATGCGTCGGGCATTCGCTTTGTTGATTCGCAATTCAATCTGCCTGCCTCCAGCAGCACAATGCTTCTCTACAATGCGCAAGTCGAGATTACGAATTCCTCGATTCCAACCGCGTCCATGCCGCTCGATGGTCTGACAACCAACAACATTTTCAACGCGCTCGCGCTGCATCGCGCAAACGCCACAATTTCCAATACCAACGTGCTTGATGGCGCTTCGCTGGCACTGGATGCGAGCGCGCTCACGATCAATAACAATTTGAATTTGAATGGAACGGCGCCGTTGAATTTTTCGCTCGGAACCAGCGATGCGACAATTCATGTAACGGGACGGCTGGCATTGAGTCGCGATATTCACATCAGCGCGGGCGCGGGTTTTACAAACGGAAGCTACACGATTTTCAGTTACGGCGGAGGATTGGATTGGGAATCTCCCGCCCTGCTCGATGTGCCTGATGGATTCAACGCCGCGCTGGATACCAACACCGTCGGACTGGTGAAGGTCATCATCGCGCCTCTCGTCAATACGAACGCGACAAAACTTGACGCGCAGATCACGGGGAATTTTTTTCAGATAAACTGGCCGGCGGATCACACCGGCTGGCGGCTGGAAGTCCAGACCAATGACCTTGACGTGGGATTATCCTCCAACTGGACCTCGCTCGGTTTTCAGCAAACAAACATGGCTAGCCTGCCGATTGCGTCCGGCGGCAAATGCGTTTTTTATCGGTTGGTTTATCCATGATTCCGGGCAGTTGTGATGAATAAACCTGAATAAAATCAATCATGCGAAACAGACTCCTTGCCTTCCTGGTTTTAAGTATTCAATTCATTGCCGGTTCCTCGTTTGCTCAATTGCTTTCGGTTGATATCAACGGAACCATCCGGTCGGACGTCAACGCGCCCGGTTTCACGCCCTGGTACATGGCGCCGGATTTGTCCGGCACAAAACGCACCGTTTCCCGCTCGTTCACCAATTACGTTTACACTTACGACCCCGACTCCGGATTGCCGATTTCGACCAACATCAGCCTGATTATTCCCTGCACGGTCACCGAGACATTTCCCGCGAATGCGGATTCGACGATTTATTTGAACGCGAATTACGCCAACAAAAACGGCAACTCAACCAGTTCCGATCCCAATGCCGGCTGGCGATTATCCGGAGACGGCTGCTGGGTGCATTGGAAAGACGACGCGATCACTGTGGATCAACCCTACACGAACGGCGGATCGCTTCGATTGACGATTTCCAATCTGCCTGCGGGCGTTCATTCCATCACTACTTACCACAATGACTTATGGTCCAGCAGCACGAAGTGGCACGGCGCGAACGTGATGAGCCGATGCATTATCAGCGCCAACGGCGTGCCCGTGTTCACCAATACCCCGACCGTTGTCTGCACCAACGACAGCAAATGCGGTTTCGCTTTCTTTTATGTCACCAACAGCTACGACGGCCAGCCCATCGTTCTCGATTTTCAACCCGACGGCAGCAGCGTTTTGAATTTCGTCATTCTGAACGGTTTTGAAATAGACCGGCCTTCGCCGCCCGGAACGCTGGCCACGGCCATTTTTCCAACTCCGGGCGATGAACATGCGTTTGCGAATAATGACGCGCCGTTGCCTGGAACAGCCAACGCGGGTTATCTGGATTTGAAATGGCTTCCGGCGGCTCTTTCGGTTTCCAATTATCTTTATTTCGGAACCAATTTCGCCGCGGTGGATAACGCGGATACAGCCTCGCCTGAATTCAAGCTCGCTTCAGCCGCGCTGACGGGAATCACGAATTCATTTCCAGTGACAAATCTCAACAGCGCGCTGACTTATTACTGGCGCGTGGATCAGTTGGACATTGGCAACGGCTCAACAAACCTGGTGAAAGGAACAACCTGGAAATTCCGCACACGGCATCTGGCGTTTCCCGGCGCGGAAGGTTACGGACGCTTTTCGCGCGGAGGACGCGGCGGTGTTGTCATTGAAGTGACCAACCTCAACGACAGCGGGCCGGGAAGTTATCGCGCGGCGGTTGAAGCGAACGGGCCGCGCACGGTCGTTTTTCGCGTGTCGGGCCTGATACGTCTGCAATCGCCATGCGTAATCGGCAATGGCGACCTGACCGTCGCTGGCCAGACAGCTCCCGGGGAAGGCATTTGCCTGGCGAACTGGCGCGTCGGTATGGGAGGATGCAGCGATGTGATCGTTCGTTTCATTCGCTGCCGCCTCGGCGATGCCTCGCACCAGGCAATGGACGGACTCGGCCTGGGCAATTCCTCGGATTCGATTATTGATCATTGTTCGATCAGTTGGACGACGGACGAAGCCAGCAGTTCGCGCCAGAGCGGCAAAGTCGGCAGCAGGTCGGCAATGATTACTTTTCAACACAATATCATTTCCGAACCGTTGCAGCATTCCTATCACTACAACGATGCCGAGCGCGCGGCGACGGGCTGCACCAATTGTTACCAGGCCCACGGATTCGCCGCATCCATCAGCGGCGAAATCGGCAGTTACCACCACAATCTCATCGCGCATTCGACGGATCGAAACTGGAGTCTTGCCGGCGGTCTGGATCAAAGCAGTCATTACGCCGGGTCGCTCGATATTCGCAACAACGTTGTTTACAACTGGGTTGGCAGAACAACGGACGGCGGCGTGGCCCGATGTAATTACGTGAACAATTACTACAAACCATTTCCCGGAAACGCGCGGCACAATTACCTGCTCAAGCTCGACGCGCTGAATCCGGCCTGGGGCGACGAAGTGTATTACATGACCGGCAACGTGATGGAAGGAACAAGCTACTACAATGACAACTGGGCCGACGGCTCATTCTATAATGGCGCAACGGTCGAGGCGCAGGTGCGCACCAATTCCGAAATTTTCCCGTCCTATGTAACCACTCAAACCGCGAGCAACGCCTATAAGCTCGTCCTCTCGGATGTAGGTTGCAATCTTCCGTCTCCCGACGTGATTGACCGGCGGATTATCGGCGAAGTGCTAGACGGCACGACGCATTACGAAGGCACCAACGGCGATCCGTACATCATTGACGGCTATGTTCAGGATCCCAGCCCCAATTATCCCGGAATCATTGATTCGCAAACCGACGTGAAAGACGCGACCACTTCGCCGAACGCCCCGTGGCCCGCGTATCGAACCTTCGATGTGCCCGCGGATTCCGATCACGATGGAATGCCGGACTGGTGGGAACTGGCCAAAGGGCTGAACCCGAATTCTCCGTCCGGAGATTTCTCCGACAGCAACGGCGATCCGGATGGCGACGGATATTCGAACCTGGAAGATTACCTGAACTGGCTTGCGACGCCTCACGCGGAATGCGCGCGGAACGGCTCATTGGAAGTGGATCTGACGCAATTCACTCGCGGATTCACGAACAACTCGCCGGCCTACAGCGTTTTCAACGCAACGAATGGCTCGGTGGTTCTCGTGAATGGCGGAACAGTCGCGCGCTTCGTGCCGACACCCGGCTTTTACGGTTTGGGAGAATTCCAGTTCAGCGTTCACGATGACTCCGGAGCCGCCCTGACGAACCGCATCGGCATTCACGTCCGCGCGCGGCCGCAATCGAATCTGAAATTTTCGATGGCGGAGGGAAATCAGCAATTGACCATTTCCGGTGAAAGCGGTTTTCACTTTCTGCTGCAATACTCGCACGATCTTCTGCACTGGACAACCTGGACGAATATCGTTTTGGGAGCCGTGCCCGAAAATATTGCGCCGCCAATTTCCGCGAGCGATTCCGCCCGGTTTTATCGCGCGGCGAGCGTGGAGTAATGCGCTTGAATTTCGCCATTAATTTTCCGGGCCGGAAATCATTCAGAAAAATTCACCAGTGACGCGCCGCTTTGATTTTGTCAGATTGAATCCATGCCTCTTTTAAATCGCGTTCGTCTCCGTGTTTTCCTGATACTGCTCTTGGGTTTTGGAATGTATGTTTCGTCCGGCGACGCGGCGACGGTTCTGGTTCAACTTTCCGGCGCGACGACAAATTGGATCGGTTCCGACTTTCCAGGCCTGAGCTTCGAAATGCGCGATGTGCTCGCCGATTCCTCCGGAAACCATTTTTTCAGCGCCTCAAACAAACCGCTCGTTTCCACGTTCAAAACTCTCGGAATCAAAAGCCTGCGCGTTGGCGGCAACACGGCGGACGATCCGAAAATTCCGTCGCCGACCGAAGCGGACGTTGATGCGTTGTTCACCTTCGCCAAAGCGGCGGGCGTAAAGGTGATTTACACGTTGCGACTGAACGAAGGCAATCGTGAAAACGCGACGCGAATGGCCAATTACATTTTCCGGAACTACAAGGATCGCCTCGCCTCTTTTGCCATCGGAAATGAACCCAATGTTTTCAGCAAAGAATACGCGCCTTACCTGGCCGAATGGAAAAAATACGCCGCGGAAATCACGTCGGCGACAAATTCACCGGACGCGAAATTTTGCGGACCGAGCACGTCGCCCGGGCACGAATCCTGGGCGGCGGATTTCGCGACGGAACTCGCCTCCACCGGCTGGCTGGCATTCGTCGCTCAACACGATTATCCCGGCGGCGACGCACGGCGCGCGACAAACGTCGTTGCGGCGCGCGATAAAATTTTGTCGCCCGCGATCAACGAGCATTACGCGAAATTCGCCGCCCACTTCGTTCCCGCCATTCTCTCCAGCGGATTGCCTTATCGCCTGGAGGAAGCGAACAGTTTTTATGACGGCGGCGCCGAAAACGTGAGCGACACGTTCGCCTCGGCGCTCTGGGCGTTGGATTATCAATGGTGGTGGGCCGAACACGGCGCGAGCGGAATCAATTTCCACACCGGCGACAAGGTTGCCGCGCGTGATCCAAATAAACGCTGCCGATACGCGGTTTTCTGGACCGTTCCGGGCGGATACAATATTCATCCGATCGGTTACGCGTTGAAAATGTTTTCGCTGGGCGCACGAGGATTTTTGATCTCCACAAAAATTGAAAATTCCGAAAACCTGAACGTCGTCGCTTACGCCGCATCGCCAGGCGCGGGCCGGACATACATCACGTTGATCAATCGTGAACATGGCGAAAACGCGCGGAGCGCGAGTATTATTCTGAATTCCAAAATAAAAAACAGCCGGGCGCGCGCGATGTTCCTCACGGCTCCGGACGGAAACGTCGCCGCCAAAACCGGCATTGCCCTGGGCGGCGCGGCGATTCAGGACAATGCAAAATGGAACGGAACCTGGACGCCGCTCGGCGAATCCGCGGACGGAATTTTCAATCTGAAACTGCCCGAAGCCAGCGCTGCGCTCATCGAAATTCGGGAGAAACGCTAATCGGCGTCGCGCCGCCATAAAAACAGTAGCGCGCGTTGCGAAAGCCGTTCCGCGTCATGGCACTTTGCACAAAACAATTGGCAATTTTTTTCCGTTCCTTTCTCGCCAGTTCGAGCGTGAATTCCTTAAGTTGAGTTTCGTATCCGCCGAATCCTATGCTCGCTTTGAAAAAGTTTTTAACAGGATGCCTTTCCTGGATTTTTTTCGCTCAATTATCTCTTCATGCCGCCGGCGTTTCCCACCTGCGCTGCGAAGGATTGGCGAATCCGCTTGGAATTGACGCGGCCCGGCCACGTCTAAGCTGGAGGATTGATTCCACAAAACGGAACGAGGAACAAACCGCGTATCAAATTCTCGTCGCAAGTTCGGAAAAAATCCTTGCCGCAGATCGCGGCGATTTGTGGGACAGCGGCAAAGTCGCTTCCGGAAAATCCATTCAGATTTCTTACGCGGGAAAACCCCTGAGGGCGCGCGCGGAGTGTTTTTGGAAAATCCGCGTATGGGACAAAAACGACCGCGCTTCCGCCTGGAGCCAACCCGCCTTCTGGAGCATGGGACTGCTCGCATCAAACGATTGGGGCGGCGCGAAATGGATTGGCCTGGATGGGCAAATGGAAACAAATTACCTGTCGCGCACAAGCTGGATCTGGTCGTCCGGCAGTTCTGCCGGAAAATCCGCCGCGCCGGCGACAAATTATTTCCGGCGCGTTATTACGATTCCCGCCGGACGCGTCATCACGCGCGCCCGATTCCAATACACCGGCGATTACGAATGCCGCGGCTGGCTCGATCAGTTTGATCTCGGCGCGCGCAAAAGTTCGCGGACGGTGAAGTTCAATGACATCACCACGCGGCTCGAAGCCGGGCACACTTATGTTTTCGGTTTGACGGGTTATCATCCCGACGGCGACAAACCGGCGGGCGTGGTTGGCCTGCTGGAAATTGAATTTGCGGACGCTCCGCCAATGGTGATTCCGACGGACGAGCATTGGAAAATTTCCGATCGCGAAACGGACGGCTGGCTGAAAACCAATTTCGACGATTCAAACTGGAGCAATGCGCAAAAACTCGGGCCGGTCGGAATGGAGCCGTGGGGCAACGTGCGTTCATCCGAATCACGCGTTCTGCCCGCGCGCTATCTGCGAACGGAATTTTCAGCCGAAAAGAAAATCTCACGCGCAACCATTTCTTTTTCCGGCCTCGGCTGGTCGGAGCTTTACGTGAATGGCGGCAAAATCGGCGACCGCGTTTTATCGCCTTCTTTCGCGCAATACAACAAGCGCCAGTTTTATGTCACGTATGACGTCACAAAAAATCTCCGGCGCGGCGAAAATGCGCTTGGCGTGATTCTTGGGAACGGACGTTATTTCGCCGACCGCAGCAAAGTGTACGCGGGAACAGAGGATTTCGGTTTTCCAAAACTCCTGCTGAATCTGCAAATCACCTGCTCGGACGGCTCGACTTCGGAAATCGTCAGCGACGGTTCGTGGAAATTGACCGACGATGGACCCATTATCGCGAACAACGATTACGACGGCGAGCAGTACGATGCGCGCAAAGAAATGCCGGGTTGGAGCCGAGCCGGTTTCGACGATTCAAAATGGCGGCCCGCGGAATTGGTGGAATCGCCCGACGGCGTCCTTTCCGCCGAAATGATGGAACCGGAACGCGTCACCGCGACGCTCAAGCCAATTTCCATTAATGAAATTCGCCCCGGCGTTTTCATTTTTGACATGGGCCAGAATATGGTTGGCTGGTGCCGGCTTCACGTTTCCGGTCCGGCGGGTACGCGCATCGAATTGCGTCACGCGGAAAGGCTCAATCCTGACGGCTCTTTGTATGTCGCAAATCTCCGCGGCGCGCGCGCGACGGACACTTATATTTTAAAAGGCGGCGGCAAGGAAATCTGGGAACCGCGCTTTACCTGGCACGGATTTCGGTATGTGGAAGTGACCGGCTTTCCGCGGCGGCCAACGCTCCGTTCGCTCGAAGGCCGCGTCGTCAACAGCGACTTTCCGGTCGCCGGCGAATTCGAATGCTCGAACGATCTGATCAATCGCATCTATCACGCGATTGTTTGGGGCGTGCGCGGAAATTATCACAGCATTCCGACCGATTGTCCGCAACGCGACGAGCGCCAGGGCTGGCTGGGGGACCGTTGCGAGGAATCGCGCGGCGAAACCTTCCTTTTCGACACCTCGCGGCTCTATCCAAAATGGCTCCGGGACATCGCCGACGCGCAACGCCCGAGCGGCAGCGAACCGGACGTCGCGCCCACGTACTGGCCGATTTATTCCGATAACGTCGTGTGGCCGAGCAGCAGTATCGTCATTCCCGAAATGCTTCGCGAACAATTCGGCGACACCCGGACAATTGCGCGCCATTACGATACGATGAAGCGCTGGATGGATTTTATGAGCGGCTTCATGAAGGACGGAATCATTTCGCGCGACAATTACGGCGATTGGTGCGTGCCGCCGGAGAAATTGACGTTGATTCACACGACCGACACGAATCGAATCACGGACAAAACCCTGCTCGCAACTTCCTTTTTTTATCATGATTACCGCCTGATGGCGGGCTACGCGAAAATGTTAGGCAAGACCGACGACGCGCGGACATTCGAGCGGCAGGCGGAAAAAATAAAAGCCACGTTCAACGAAAAATTCCTCGATCGGGAACGCGGCCAATACAGCAACGGCACGCAAACCTCATGCGTTTTGCCGCTGGCGTTCGGCCTGGTTCCGGACGAATTCAAGGCGAGGATTTTCCAGCATCTCGTGGACAAAATCGAAAACGAATCGCACGGCCACATCGGAACCGGGCTGGTCGGCGGGCAGTATCTGTGCCGGGTGCTGACCGATAATGGCAGGCCGGATCTGGTTTATGAAATGGCCGCGAAGAAAACCTATCCCGGCTGGGGTTACATGATTGAAAACGGCGCGACGACAATCTGGGAATTATGGAACGGCAACACCGCAGATCCGACGATGAATTCCGGCAATCACGTCATGCTCGTCGGCGATCTCGTGGTCTGGCTTGACGAGGACCTCGCCGGAATCAAATCCGATCCGAACGCGCCCGCGTTCAAGCACATTATTATGAAACCGGAGCCCGTCGGCGATTTGACTTTTGTGAAGGCAACGCATCAATCGCCTTACGGAAAAATTTCGAGCGAATGGCATCGCAAAGAAAATTCCGCGGCGCCGAATTCCGGCTTTGATTGGAAAATCGAAATTCCCGCCAACACCACCGCGACCGTTTACGTTCCGGCAAAAAATGCGGAAAGTGTGTCCGTGAAAGACGCGAAACCGGCGCGTTTTGAAAATGGCCGCGCGATTTTCGAACTCGGCAGCGGGAAATACCATTTCGTGAGCAAATGAAATCGAACATTCTCAATACAACGCAGATTTCACAGTCCGTTAATATCTCCGAAAATCGTCGCGAGCCGGACAAATTTTTCAACGCAGAGAGGCAGAGGCTGCGGAGGTTCGCAAAGAAAAAGTTTTTTTGCATCTGCATCTCTCAGCGCTCTCTGCGTCTCTGCGTTGGAAATTTTTCGCTTTTGATCGCGGCCTGGATGCTCGGGATTTTATCGCGGGTTTTCCGGCCTGCACGTCAGTTTTTAGGCGGGCTGATTTGGACTTTTGCCGCCCTGTTCATCCTGGCGATTGCCGCTTCAACCGGCTGCGCTTCCGCCGCGGAATCCCCCGCTATTGTAAAATCCGAATTCATTTATCTGACCGCGCCGTTTCCGTCCTGTCACGCTTCGACGATTGGCGAAACCAAATCCGGTCTGGTCGCCGCCTGGTTCGGCGGCACGGCGGAACGCAATCCCGACGTGTGCATTTATGTTTCGCGAAATGAAAACGGAACATGGACGCCGCCGATGAAAGTCGCCGATGGAGTTGGTTTCGCCACAAATCGTTTTCCCTGCTGGAATCCGGTTCTGTTTCAACCGAAAAACGGACCGTTGTTGCTGTTCTACAAAGTCGGCCCGAAACCATCCGCCTGGTGGGGCATGATGACCACATCGAAAGATGAAGGAAAAACCTGGTCAAAGCCCGCGCGCCTGCCCGATGGCATTCTCGGCCCGATCAAGGACAAGCCGGTGCAACTGCCGGACGGCGATATTCTTTGCGGCAGCAGCACGGAAGACCACGGCTGGCGGGTGCATTTCGAACGCACGAGTGATTTCGGAAAAACCTGGTCCGCCACTCCGCCGGTGAATGATCCAGACGAAATTGGAGCGATTCAACCGACAATCCTGTTTCACGCGGATGGAACCCTGCAATCGCTCGGCCGCACAAAAGAAGAAAAGATTTTCCAGATTTTTTCACGGGACGGCGGAAAAACCTGGAGCAGGATGACTTTGACCGATTTGCCGAATCCAAATTCCGGCATTGACGCCGTGACGTTGCGCGATGGAAGACAGCTTCTGGTTTACAACCACAACATCCGCACCGGAAGTCACAACAAAGGCCGCAGTCCGCTGAACGTCGCCATTTCAAACGATGGCACGAACTGGCTTGCCGCGCTGGTGCTTGAAAATGATCCGAATGCGCCAAGCGGTTTCTCGTATCCGGCGGTGATTCAGACACGCGATGGATTGGTTCACATCACCTACACCTGGGAACGCAAACGCATCAGGCACGTCGTCATTGACCCGGCAAAATTAAAATTGCGTCCCATCCTGAATGGCCAATGGCCGGAGTAAAAAGATATTTTATGAAACACATTCAACGACTCACATTGATTTCGTTCCTGATGCTGGCGTGCGGTTCATTCAACGTTCGAGCCGCCGACGCCGTTCCGGCCAAAAGCGCCAGGGAAATTTCCGCCGAAGATCAGGCCACCCAAAAACGGATTAACGCCAAGGCGGATCGCCTGCTCGGCGCAATTAAACTGGACGATTCCGCGAAAGCCGCGCGAGTCAAAGCCATCATGGGCGAATGGCTCGTGACCATGTGGAATTGGCATCAGCAGAACGACTCGAAATTGAACGAACTTTGGTCGCAGTGGAGCAAGGCCCGATCCGCTTCACCGAACGATGAATTCCCCGGCGAGGTTGTGGCTCAAAAAATCAAGGACGTTTACGCGTCGCTCCGGCCCGCATACATCTCGTTTACCAACAAGCTGGCCGCCGAGCTGACGCCGGAACAGATTGATGCCATCAAAGAATCCTGGAGCCACAGCCCCGGCATGACGCGCACTTACAATGTCTATCTTCAAATGGTCCCGGACCTCACAGAAGCGCAGAAGAAGGTGATCTACGACGAACTGCTGGGCGCGCGTGAAGACGCAATGCTAACCGATTACGACCGCGAAATCGTCAATCTTTACAAATGTCACAAACTGAAAGTGCAGGCTTATATCGGCGAACTCGAATGGCACAAACTCTACAGCAACTTCGTGCATCGCTCCAAAAAGCAGTAACAAACCGCTGAATTCACCAGCATCACAATCCGCGCTCAGATTAAAATTTTCAGTTCCACACCCGTGTAATTTATCGCCTTTGTTTTTACGCCGGCATCGGAAATAAAAATCAAACGATATTCCCGGTTTTGGACCAGCCCGGGAAAATTTCCCTCGCGCGCTCCAATCGTCAATTCGCGGCGCGCTTCGTCCCAGGAAAATTTCACGAGCGCAAATTCGCCTCGCTCGTAGCCGTAGCCGTCGCCGGAATCTTCATAAAGAGTGAACGCGCCGTCCGCGCCGGGGTAAATTCGGATTTCGTATGGCGCGTTCGGAATTTCATCCACGAATTGCGTCGGCTCGCTCATGGGCAGAATGGAACCGGCGCGAACAAACAGCGGAATTTTTTCCAGCGGCGCATCGGCAGAAATGGTTTGGCCGCCGTCGAAAATTTGATTCGTCCAAAAATCGAACCATTTCGTTCCCGCCGGCAGATAAACTTCGCGGCTTTTTTTTGAACCGGCAATTGGCTTGGAATTTTTTTCAAAATACATCGGCGTTGTCACCGGACAAACGAGCAACGCCGGGCCAAAAAGAAATTCATCCGTCAGATTGTGCGTCGCAATGTCGTTTGGAAAATCCAACGCAACCGCGCGAAGCATTGCGCGGCCGGTCTGCGTGACCTGCGCGGCGAGCGAATAAATGTAGGAAATCAGTTGGTAGCGCAGGCGAATGTATTTCGCGATGGTGTCGTAAAACGGATTTCCTTCATCGCCGAAACGCCAGATTTCGCGCGCGGCATCCGTGCCGTGCGAACGGAACATCGGCAGAAACGCGCCGTATTGAACCCAGCGCGTGTAAAGTTCGTGAAAACCTAAATCGCGACAACCGGTGTCCTTCGGGTCCGGCTCCTGCGCATTCATGTCCGTCAATCCGCGACAACCGTCCGAATAATCGCCGCGCCAGAACCAAAGTTTCGGATCGTTGTTGATGAAAAACCCACCAATGTCCACGGTCCAGAATGGCTCGCCGGTCGCGCAAAAATTGATTCCTTCGGGAATGCAGCGGCGCAACGTTTCCCATGTCGCGCAAATGTCGCCGTTCCAACAAATCGTCGCGTAACGATGCTGTCCCGCATAGCCCGAGCGCGTGAGATTGACGACGCGTTTGGAATTCGTGGTGCGACGCTGGCCTTCGTAAATTCCTTGCGAATGCAGCAGCGAATAAATGTTCGTTTGCGCCGCATCGAGATATTTCTTCGCCGCGCCCGTGTTCAATCCCATACGCGGTTGCGAATCGGGTTTGGTTTCGCCCGACCAATCGGCTTCGAATGGTTCCGTGCAATCGCACCACCATGCGTCAATTCCATTTGCGAAAAGTCCGCGCTCGGCCTGCTTCCAATAAATTTCGCGGGCTTCGGGCAGAAATGCGTTGTAAGTGGATTGGTTGCCCAACATCAATCCGCGTTCCTGCAACTCGCGTTGATTCGGACAATCGCCGGTCATGATCGGCCAGATGGAAACCATCAGTTTTGCGCCGAGCGAATGCAATTCGTCCGTCAACGCTTTCGGATTTGGAAAACGCGCCGGATCAAAATTTTTCTGCCCCCACCCTGCTCCATTCGGCCAGGATTTCCAGTCGAGGACGATGCAATCGAGCGGAATTTTGCGGCGACGATATTCGCGGACGACTTCGACCAGTTCACGCGCATTGACGTAGCGTTCTTTGGATTGCACGTAGCCAAACGCCCACTTCGGAAGCATCGGCGTTTGGCCGGTCAACGCATGGAGGTTTTTTGTAACGGAATCAAATGAGCCGCCGACGATGAAATAAAAATCCAATTCATCCACAACATCCGCCCACCAACACGCGCCGCCCGCATCATCGCGAAAAGTCATGAGCGAACCGCAATCGAGCAGCACGCCGTAGCCGCGCGTCGAAACGAAATACGGCACGACGATTTTCATGTTTTGCTGATAGAGTTCGCGCGATTTGCCGCGCAAATTGCCGTAGCCTTCTTCGTGCGAGCCGAGGCCGAAAATCGCTTCGTCGGCAGCAAATTGAAATTCCAGATTCGCTTCAAATGCGTCGCGGTCAAAAACGGTTTCAAATTCCGTTGCCGCCACGCGCGCGCCATCAATGCTTTGTCCAGCGGCGATTTGCGCGCCGGATTTGAAAACGTTGCGGAAAATCTTTTTTGTCTTGAGCGATTTGCCGCCGCGTTCCGGCTCGCGCAAAAGTAATTTGCCGGCGGAATCGAAATATGAAATCGCGCCGGTGGTTTTGCTGATGACGAGCTTCAGCGCAGGCGTGGAAATCTCGAATACATTTCCCGTCTCCTGAATTTTGAATTCAGTAAATTTTGAAGTCGCCGTAACGATTAGACTCGGCTTCGTCGAAGATTCTTTTTCTTCGGTGAGCGTGATTCGCACAATGGCTTCCGTGGGAAAACGGACGCGCAAACGTTTCTTTCCGTCAACGAGCACGACCGCATCCGTTTTGCTTTCGAGCGAGAACATTTTAGTCAGGACAATAGTTGTTCCCCTCTCCCCGCTCAAACGGGGAGAGGGACAGGGGGAGGGGTTTTTGATTTCGAATTTGTTAAATGCGCCACATCACCCCAACCCTCTCCCCCACTTCGTAGCGGAGAGGAAGAATTATGCGGACGCCTCCAAAATCTATGACCGACATATTTCATCTCATCAAACAGCCGCAGCGCGGCGCGCGTCCAATTCGGCGTGAATCTGCGGTTCCATGCGTTCGAAGCGGCGATAAAATAAAACCGGCAACAGAGCCAGCGCCAGACAGATTGCCGGGAGCCAGACGATGCCGAATTCAATTGCCTTCAATGCCGCGGGCGTTTGCGCAACGTTGGCTTTATAGCCGCTCAATCCCATAATCCACAGCGGAATCGCCGCGCCCAGACCCGCTCCCGCTTTCAGGCAAAATGCGGCGCCCACCGCTGTCAACAAACCCGCCGCGCGAATGCCCGTTTTCCATTCGCCGTAATCCACGCTGTCCGAAAGAATCGCGAACGGCACGGCCATCGCCATGCCGCTGCCGAGAAATCCGATGATCCAACCGGCCATGATGATCGGAACGGAATTTCCGTTGGCGATGCCGAAATACAAAACCAATTGCCCGACAATCATCGCCGCCAATCCCCAGCCCCACGCCGCCGTTTTGGAAAACCATTTGCAAAACCACGGCAGCAAAAACGCCGTCGCCAGCGAAATGAAATCGAGACTGTAAGCCAGCGATGTCAGGTCTTTGCGATGCACATCATATTCCAAAAAATAGGGAACGACCGTAAATCGCGCGATAAAGGCGATC
>DASSNZ010000411.1:0-2203 GCA_035701135.1 Verrucomicrobiia bacterium | reverse complement strand
ATCGAAGGTGTTTCGCGCTACGGCAAAGCCGCATTGGTCACGATGGCTTTTGAACCGCGCTTCGCAATGGTTTTGGTGGGTTCCTCCGGCGAAGGCGGCGCCAAACCGCATCGCCGCAATTTTGGCGAAGCGGTGGAAAATCTCACCGGCTCGGGCGAATACCATTGGATGGCTGGAAACTTTTTGAAATACGGCGCGGCGGAATCCAGATTCGGAAGCAAAAACGCGGGGGATTTGCCGGTGGATTCCAATGAATTGATCGCCTTATGCGCGCCGCGATTGACGTTTATCAGTTACGGTTTGCCGGAACGCGGCGACGCGAATTGGCTGGATCAACAAGGGAGTTACATGGCCACCGTGGATGCGGGAGCGGTGTTTCGTTTGCTTGGAGCAAAAGATATTGGCGATACCAACGATTATCGCGTTGCCAAAATGCCGCCGGTCAACACGGGTCTGCTTGACGGGCAACTCGCCTGGCGTCAGCACGACGGCGGACATGAAGATTATTCCAACATGAAATACTTCATCGCCTGGGCGGATAAATTTATCAAACACAGCCCGCCCGAGGCGCAGGCGGAACAGAATTGAATTTCACCGGACGGAGGGCGGCGCAATTTCCATCCCGAATTGTTTCGCAATCTCCATCACGCGCGGGATTTCCTGCTGTTGCTGCGGAGTCAGCGCGCCGATTTCCTCGAAGAATCCTTCAAATCCCGCCGGCGTTATGACGCACATGAGCTTGCCGGGCTTTTTTCCCAGATAGCGATAGCTGTGCGGAATTCCGCGCGGCGCGAACAAAGTTGCTCCCGGCTGGGCAATGAATTTCCTGTCGCCCACCGTCCATTCATATTCGCCTTCAAGAATCTGAAACGTTTCGTCCTCGCGATGATGAATATGCGGCGGCGGACCTCCGCCCGGAACATCGTGCGACTCGACAATGCTGATTGTGCCGCCGGTATCGCGACCGTGAAGCCGAATAATCATCGGAATGCCAAGAATATTCAATTCAGCGTCGGCTGCTGGAATGTGGAGGGGTTTCATAGGAATTTTGCAATGTTGCGCCACCGTGTCCCGATTGGCAAGTCGCGGATGGATTTTTCGCTTTGATTCGGAAGACCCAAACCTAATCTGTTCGCGATGACGGTTCTTGAAGGCATCCAAAAAAGCGCGGAATTTCTGACGAAAAAGGGAGTCGAATCGCCGCGTTTGCAGGCGGAATTGCTGCTCGCGCACATTCTTCATCTGCCGCGGATGAGATTGTATTTGAACTTCGAGCGCGCGCTCACGCCGGCCGAGACGGACGATTTCCGCGAGCTGATTCGGCGGCGTGGTCAGCGCGAACCGCTGCAACACATCACCGGCTCGACTTCGTTTTGCGGATTGGAAATCGCCGTGAGCCGCGACGCGCTCGTGCCGCGTCCGGAAACGGAATTGCTGGCTGAAGAAGGCTGGAAATTTCTTTCAACTGTCGGTGAAGAATCGGCGGCCGCTCTGGACTTTGGCGCCGGCACGGGGTGCATTGCTATCGCGCTGGCGGCGAAGTGTCCCGAAGCCCGCGTTTGCGCGCTGGATGTTTCGGAGAAAGCGCTTGAACTCGCCAGACAAAACGCGGCGAAAAATAACGTCGGCGAGCGAATTCAATTTTTTTTAGGAAATGGATTTTCAGCGCTGGCCTCGCAAAAAGACGCGCCATCCGCGTTCGATCTGATCATCAGCAATCCGCCCTACATTCCGAGCGCGGAAATTGAATCGCTGGAACCTGAAGTGCGCGATTTCGATCCGCGCGCCGCGTTGGATGGCGGCGCGGACGGATTGGATTTTTATCGGATGTTCGCGTCGGAAGCGCGTCCGTTTTTGAAACCCGGCGGAAAAATCATGCTCGAATTCGGCGACGGGCAGGGCGATTCGATCAAAACCCTTTTCGAAAATCAAAAGTGGATTGTGGAAGATATTCGCGAGGACTACACTCGCCGGCAACGGATTCTGATTGCGCGGTTGTAATTATTTTTTTACCACGGATGAACGCCGATAAACACGGATTTGTTTCCACGGAAATGTTGCCGGGATTCATTTCCATTCATTCGTCGGCTTGATTTTAATTTTTTCATGGAAAGTTTGTTGATCAAAGGCGGCGTTCCGCTGTGCGGCGAAGTTGAAATCAGCGGCGCAAAAAACGCCGTGCTGCCCATCATGGCGGCGACAT
>DASSNZ010000410.1:0-5975 GCA_035701135.1 Verrucomicrobiia bacterium | reverse complement strand
CACGACGAGCACCAATCTCGCCTACACAACTTTCACCAACGACACTGGATTATCCGGCCTGCCATTTGCGCCAATTGATATTGCGAGCCATCCGATCATAACGCTTCAGGCGCAATTTCAACCCGGCAACGCAGGCGCTCGAAACGATGGCGCGGTCACAACGTATTGGGCGATTCGGGTAAACGGTTCGTGGTTTTATTCGGTTGAACCGATCAATATTGACCTTGCTGCCACTTCCTACCTGACGAACCAATATGCGTTCTACGCCGCAGCGACGAATTGGAATGTGCTTTCCATGAATGGCAACAACGTGATCCCCGGCGGCGGGGCTTCCGGCGATCTCTCCGGAACGATTGATGGCGTGGGATTGTTGTTCGTCCATAACGCGGTGGATACCAGCATGAATTTCGAGAACTTTGTTGTGTCCACCAGCCCGGTCGCAATCCTGCCGCCCGCCATCGGTTTCGACGGCGCGCCCTGGAGCCAGACCGTTGCGACCGGAGGCGGAGCGCGATTCGGAGTTTCCGCCGCCGGAACTCCTCCGTTCAATTATGGCTGGACGCTGAACGGCGTTTTGTTGAACGACGGCGGAAGAATTTCCGGCGCGCACACGCCGGTTCTCACCATTGCCAATCTGACTCCAGAGGACAGCGGCCAGATTGTTGCATGGGTGACGAACGCGGTCGGCGTGGACGATAGCTTCAACAGCCCGAACGGCGGCGGCGGTGTGGATACGGAATTAACCGTCGTGGATCCGTCGGTCGGAACGATCTATACGGAAACCTTTCCGTTCATCGGACCGTTGCCGGGGAATTTCGCAATTGATACGGCGGGCTGGTCCGAAGCGGTTCCGGGCAGTCCGGCGGTTTTGTTTCAAAATATCGGCAGCGACGCCGCGGGATTTGCTTTTCTGGGCAACGCCGGCACGACCGCGTATTACACGAGCACAGCCACGGACAGGAATCAGGCGGGACTGCCGTTTCCGAACATTCGCATCGGATCCTATTCCGACCTGACATTTTCGGTGGATCTCGCGCCGACGTTCAGTTCTTCCAATGTGTTGGCGTATCTAGCGGTGCAGGTCAATGGAAACAGTTGGTATGTTTCGGCGAATCCGATTCCGGTACCCGCTGGCGACAGCCCGACGTATTCGACCTATTCATTGCCATTCGACCCGGCTGCGGCGAACTGGAAAAACATGACTATTGCCGAAACGAGCGCGGCGATAGGTAGCGCTGCTTCGAGCAATCTTACCGGCACAATCACCGGAGCGGGACTGGTCTTCGTAACGGTCGGAAGTGGCGGGAACATGAACTTCGATAATTTCACGATTACCGGATCGGGCGTTGGCGGAATAACCGTGGGAGCCGTGAATGCCGGAAATCTGAATCTGTCCTGGGTTGGAAATCCCGCCGTGAGCCTGCAAAGCACGACGAATCTGGCGTCTCCGGACTGGCAGGACGTGAACGGCAGCTCCGGACTTTATTCGATGCCCGTGTCTGTTTCCGGGCCACAAAGATTTTTCCGATTGCATGAGAACCCGCAATAAAATCGGTTGCGCCGCCGGTCCTCAAAACCGGCGCGCGACGCGACATTTTTGTTGAATTATTTTGAAACTGAAATTTGCAAAAATTTTTCTGTGCGGTTTCGTTTTCTTCTCCGCGCTTGCCCTCTCGCCCGCGCGGGATTTTCTTGCCGGCGCGGATTTCTCGCATCTGAAATTTTTCGAAGATCGCGGTGTTGTTTACAAAGACAATGGCCACGCGGAGGACGCGCTGGCGATTCTGAAAAGCGAGGGAATCAATTGCGTTCGCCTGCGGCTTTTCACCAGCAGCGCCGCGCAGGCGCAGGCCGATCCTTACAATTACATCAATAATCTCGATTACACCGTTCCGCTGGCCGCGCGTGTGAAAAAAGCCGGATTGAAATTTCTCCTGGATTTTCATTACTCCGATTCCTGGGCCGATCCCGCAAAACAATACAAACCATCCGCCTGGACGAATCTCAATTTCGGCCAGCTCGTCCAAAAAATGCGCGAGTACAACAGCAACAGCATCGCCGCTTTCAAAGCGGCGAACGCGATGCCGGATTACGTGCAGGTCGGCAACGAAATTACTCCCGGAATGTTGTGGCCCGATGGACGCGTCGGCGGCGCTTACGACAACTCCACTCAATGGCATCAACTTCGTCAACTGATGAACGCCGCGATTGAAGGCATTAACGACGCGGCGGGCGACACGCCGCCGAAAATCGTTGTTCATATTGATCGCGGCGGCGACTGGAACACGACGCGCTGGTTTTTCGATCATTTGAAACAATCGCCCGATCCGGTTCCGTTCGATATGATCGGCGAAAGTTATTATCCGTGGTGGCACGGCGATCTGGACGCGTTGAGCAATTGTTTGAACAACGCCGTTCAACGCTACGACAAACCGGTCATTGTCGCCGAAACAGCGTATCCGTGGACCAACAGCGTGCAATCCGCGTACGATCCAAATCTTGGAATTCCATTAACGCCCGACGGTCAGATGCAGTTCACCGCCGCGCTGGCGTCCATTGTGAAAAGTATTCCCGGCGGAATGGGCGCGGGCATTTTCTGGTGGGGCAGCGAATACGTGCATTTGCCGGGGTACGGACTGGCGGACTTCGACAAAACTTCTTTTTTCGATTACACCGGAAATGCTTTGCCGGTCGCCGGCGCAATGGGACGGCTCGCCGCGCCTGTGGCGCTGCGCGCGGGCATTTCAGGCAAAGAGCTTTCCTTGCAATGGCCTTTGAGCGGCGCGGGAATGAAACTGACGCGCGCCACTAATCTCGCCCCAAACGCCGACTGGACGCCTGTGACCAATTCCGTTCAAAACACCGGCGAGCAATTCAACGCGACGCTTCCATTGGAATCCGCGCCTGGCGCATTTTATCGGCTGCAGGCGAAGTGAATTTCTCGTTGATTTTCAAGTGCGGTTACGCCGTTTAAAGCTCTCCAATTTCCCGCATCAAATCACTCGCCAGCAGTTGCTCCACGACCCGATAAACAGTCGCCCGATAATCGGCGAAGAAGCAGTAAATCCGCCGTTCGCCTTTCTCCACTTTTACCTGATAAATGATTCGCGTCCCGCCGATTCTCAGCCGCCAATAAGGAACCAGACGGCCTTCCAATTGCTTCCTGTCGCCTTTGTCGGTTTACAATCCCTTGATCGTCCGGAGAACGGATTGCCGCGGTTCCGGTGCGAGCGATTTTACAAATTCCTCCACCTGCCGAGACACGAGAACCTTAGTCCTCATTCAGACACTCCGCGTCTTTGAACTTTGTCCGGCCCGATTCGAAATCCGCCAAAGCTTTCACGAAAACAGTGTCGCCCAGCAATTCCATCGTTTCGACCATTGCCTCGATTCGATCTTTGGACAGATAAACACCCACGATTTTGCCGCGCCGCGAGATTGTAAACGTGTCTTTCTTGAGCAATCTGGGCAGGTTCGCCTGCGCTTCCGAAACTGTGACTGTAGAATCATCTTTCATTCTACATATCATGCTCTTGTTCCTGACAGGTTTCAATTTTTATCGAAGGCCGTTGAATTTCGCTGCCTGCCATATTCTTTGGATTTGGATGCGCATAGGCGAGGGGCTGATACAATCAAGCTTTCTATCGCAAAAGTTTTTCGAGAGCCGATGTGGATTTCAGCGGGCTGACCAGCGCGATATTTAATTGCTCCGGCCGGAAAAAATCACGCGCGACGCCGCGAATTTCCGCCGCCGTGACTTTTCGCACACGGCGTTTCGCTTCCTGCGGTGAAATAATTTTGCCGTAGCCTAACAAATTTTCACCGATCCAATTCATCTGGTTGTCCGTGCTTTCCAGGCTCAAATCAATCTGGCCGGTCAGATAATCGCGCGCGCGGCGTAGTTCGGCGTCGCTGGGCAATGTCTCGGTGCAACGGCGCAATTCCTGCAAAACGAGTTCCAGCGTCCGGCGGACATTCGCGGTGTCGAGTCCGGCGGAAATCACCAGATCGCCGGTGTCCTGAAAAAAACTCGGCGCGCTGTAAATGGAATACGCCAGGCCGCGATCCTCGCGAATGATTTGAAACAGACGCGAACTCATGTTTTCGCCGAGAATCGTGTTCAGCACGCGGAGCGCGTGGCGTCGCGGATCGTGACGCGAGCAGGCGCGAATGCCGATGGCGATCTGGGTTTGCTCGATTTTTCTGGTGCGGAGATGAATGCGCGACCGGATTTGCCCGTTCGTCGCGGGCGCGAGCGGCGCGGGTTTTCCAATTTTGAAATGCCGGGCGTAGCGTTTCACCGCTCTTACAACGCGCTCGTGTTTCAATTTTCCCGCCGCCGCGATGACTGTGGAACCCGCGACATAATGCCGGTGGAGATAATCGGTCAGTTGCTCGCGATGAATCGCGTCGAGCGATTTGTTGGTTCCGGTGATGGGACGACCAAGCGGCTGATCGGGCCAGAGCGCGGCATTGAGAATTTCCTGAACATGATGTTGCGGCTGGTCGAGATACATCGCGACTTCCTCCTTGATCACGTCGCGTTCTTTCGCGATGTCCGCCGCCGCGAAATTCGAGTTCAGGAACATGTCCGCAAGCACGTCGAGCAAATCGTCAAAATGATTCGCGCACGCGCGGGCGTGAAAACAGGTCATTTCCTCGCTCGTGAACGCGTTCAAATAACCGCCGATGCCTTCAACGGCCTGCGAAATTTCCCTGGCGGAACGTTTTTGGGTACCTTTGAAAAGCAGATGTTCGATGAAATGGCAGACGCCGTTGACTTCCGCGGGTTCGTATCGCGAGCCGGTGCCGACCCAGATTCCGACGCTCACGCTGGCCATGTGAGGCATTTCCGCCGTGGCGACGGTGAGTCCATTGTCGAGTCGGGTGACTTTGTACACGAGCGGGTTTCTTGTAATTTGGTTAAACGATAAATGAGTTAATCAGCGCGGGAACTTACCAGAATTCCGCCGCGTTCTCCATGCGCGTTTCGACCCATTTACACGCGGGGGAATTCGCCTCAACTTTAACCAAATCACCGTTCCGGACAATTCCATTCACGAAAGCGCCGGCGGAACAACTTCGGGCGGACCGACGCGCCGCATGTAATCCAGAATGACATCAATCACTTCCTGCGGATCATCGGTGATTCGGAACAAATCCAGGTCGTTCGGGCTGATGAGTTTATTTTTTTCCAAACGATCTTTCATCCAGCGAATCAAACCCGCCCAATGTTCGCGTCCGAAAAGAATCAGCGGATACTCGGGAATGCGCCGTGTCTGAACGAGCGTGAGCACTTCAAAAAATTCATCGAGCGTTCCGAATCCGCCCGGCATGAAAACGAACCCGATACTGTATTTCACGAAGCAAACTTTTCGCGAGAAAAAATAATGGAATCGCAACGGAACATTCGTGTACCGATTGCCTCGTTGTTCGTGCGGCAATTCGATATTCAAGCCGATGGATTTTCCCTTCGCGAGCGACGCGCCTTTGTTCGCGGCCTCCATGATGCCCGGTCCGCCGCCGGTGATGACGGCGAGGTTGTTTTTGACGAACGCTTTGGAAAGCTCAATCGAGCTTTGGTAGTACGGATTGTCCGGCAAAATGCGCGCGGAACCGAAAATGGTGACGCTCGGTCCGACTTGCGAAAGCATCCCGAACGAATCCACGAATTCCGCCATGATCCGAAAAATGCGCCAGGGATCTTCCTTGATGAAGGTCAGTTTGGTGTCGCCGTTCATGCGCGCAGAATAACAACAAAGTTCCGCGTGACAAGGCGGGGAGCGTTTTTAGTTTCGAAATTTGAATTGGAATTGCAACGCACGGGCGCGAACGCCCGTGCCGTTGCATCATGGGAAAAAGACACCGGAGGTGAAGGTCAGTGACTCACGGTATGTTTCGCTGTTTATGGTAGACGAACTGTCAACTCCCTTGCGGGGGAGTGCCCTTCGGGCGGTGGAGCGTAGCGGTAAAGT
>DASSNZ010000409.1:0-3112 GCA_035701135.1 Verrucomicrobiia bacterium | reverse complement strand
AGCCTTTCAATACATGTGGCGTTACAGCCGCAATCTCAAAGCGCTTTACGAAACGCCCGCGCTGCTCCCGGAATTTCAAACCGCGCGCGACGCCGCCGACACGCTCATCCAGCAGGCGCGCCGACAGAACCGCACCATTCTCACTGAATTCGAATCAAAACAACTGCTCGCCGCGTACGGAATTCCAACCGTCGAAACTCACATCGCGCGAAACGAAATTGACGCGGTCAAACTCGCGGAAAAAATTGGATTCCCGGTCGTGCTCAAATTGTTTTCCGAAACCATCACGCACAAAACCGATGTCGGCGGCGTTCAATTGAACCTTCGCGACGCGGGCGCGGTCCGCAACGCCTGGAAAGCCATCGCGAAAACCGTCGCCGAAAAAGCCGGCGCGGAACATTTTCTCGGCGTGACGGTGCAACCGATGATTTCACTCGACGGCTACGAACTGATTCTCGGCAGCAGTCTCGATCCGCAATTCGGCCCTGTCCTGCTTTTTGGAACCGGCGGCCAGCTTGTGGAAGTTTTCAAAGATCGCGCGCTGGGCCTGCCGCCGCTCAATGCGACGCTCGCGCGCCGGATGATGGAACAAACGAAAATTTACACGGCGCTAAAAGGTGTTCGCGGACGCGCTTCCGTGAATCTCGCCGCGCTGGAGGAATTGCTGGTGCGATTCAGCCAACTCGTCGCGGAACAAAAATGGATTGCGGAAATTGACATCAACCCGCTGCTCGCCTCGCCCGAACGCCTCCTCGCGCTGGACGCCCGCGTCGTCGTCCATGGCGCGGATGTGCGCGAGGAGAATCTGCCAAAACCGGCGATTCGTCCGTATCCGACGCAATATGTCGCGAACTGGAAATTGAAGGACGGCACGCCCGTGGTGATTCGCCCGATTCGCCCGGAGGACGAGCCGTTGCTTGTGCAATTTCATAAAACACTTTCCGAAGAAAGCGTTTATCATCGCTACTTCACTCAATTGAAATTCGACCAGCGCGTCGCGCACGAACGATTGACGCGGATTTGTTTCAACGATTACGACCGGGAAATCGCTTTGGTCGTCGAGCGCAAAAAAGTAAAAACCGACGCGCGCGAAATCATCGCCGTCGGACGCCTGAGCAAAGCGCGCGGCCTGAACGAAGCGGAATTCGCCCTGCTGGTCAGCGACGATTGGCAACACCTGGGCGCGGGAACCGAATTGCTCAAGCGGCTCGTGCGGATCGGGCGCGACGAAAAACTGGCGCGCATTACGGCGATCATTCTTTCCGATAATCATGCGATGCAGCACACGAGCAAAAAAGCCGGATTCAAACTCGTTCGCGATCCCGGCGGCCACGAAATCACTGCGGAATACGTGCTGGACTCCAATTCAAAACATTGACGGTTTTCGTCCGGCTAAAAAATTCGGGAAAAAAGATACGGCGAAATCCGAAATCCGAAGCTCGAAAATTCAAAGGAAAAGCAGGCGCTTGACGAGTTGCTTTTGCACTGAAATGAACGGCCGATTCAGATTCGAATTTTAGATTTCTTTCGGATTTCGGGCTTCGGATTTCGGATTTGGCACAACCCGTTCCCGTAAAAATTTCAACGAAGCAAAAAACCTGTCACCTTCCCGCGTGATTTCGCCACGTATGCGCGTTATGATGCAAAAAACAATCATGCCTCACATCGCGCAGGATGATTCCGAGTTGGTGCTGGCCGCCTTGTCCGGCGACCGCGACGCCTTCGGCGCGATTGTCTCGCGTTATCAATCGCTCATTTGTTCGCTGGCTTACAGCGCGACCGGCAATTTGAGCGCGAGCGAAGACCTTGCGCAGGAAACATTCATCACTGCGTGGAAACATCTCCGGCATTTGCGCGAAACCGGCAAACTCCGCGCGTGGCTCTGCGGCATCGCGCGCAATCGCATTAACAACACGCTCCGACGCGAAGGCCGCGAACCGTTGCGCGACGCCACGCCGTTGGATTCCGCCCACGATTCTTTTTCAACGGAACCTTTGCCGCGCGAACAGGCCATCAGCAAGGAAGAGGAAACTGTTCTTTGGAATTCGCTGGAGCGCATTCCGCAAATTTATCGCGAGCCGATGATTTTATTTTATCGCGAACACGAATCCATTGAGAACGTCGCCGACGCGCTGGAATTGACGGAGGACGCGGTGAAACAACGGCTTTCGCGCGGGCGAAAACTTCTGGCGACGGAAGTTGCCCGGTTTGTGGAAGGCGCGCTGGCGAAAACGAATCCAGGCAAGGCGTTCACGCTTGCCGTTATGGCGGCGTTGCCCGCCGCGCTCACCACATCGGCAAAAGCGGCAACGCTCGGCGCGGCGGCAAAAGGAACCGTGGCCGCGAAAACCGCCGCCGGAATCGGAATTTTTGGTTCGGCTATCGGAGTGCTTGTCGGATTGGCCGCGCCATGGATCCAATACCGGAAATTCATGGAACGCGCGAATACTGAATCGCAGCGAGCGGATGTTAAACGCCATTTTCTCAAATTCTTCGGCCTGTTGCTTGGAGGGATGGTCGGATCAGGTTTATTCATGGGTTTCGGCGGAAAACTTGTCGCAAAACATGCGATAGTGTTTGTCTGCGGCCTGTTTTTAATGGTGATTCTTTTTCTCTCCGCAGCCATCCGAATAGCGATTTCGAGCAGAAAAATGGGACACGGCTTTCAATCCGAACGGGCAAAAATCAATCCTTCAGAAAAACGCGATTGGGAATATCGCAGCCGGTTCAAATTGTTAGGATTGCCGTTGATCCACATTCGCTGGACGGACTGCGAAACGAAATGGTCGCCGATCAAAGCCTGGATCGCCATGGGCGATTGCGCGGTGGGCGTGCTGTTTGCGTGCGGCGGCCTCGCCGTCGCTCCGTTGAGCATCGGAGGACTGGCGATCGGATTGTTTTCTTTCGGCGGCGTCGGCGTCGGGCTTTTTGTGTTTGGCGGAATCGCGTTTGGCGGCTGGATTTTCGGCGGCCTGGCGTTCGGATGGCAGGCATTCGGTGGTTGCGCGATTGCGTGGAACGCGGCGATGGGCGGAATGGCCATCGCGCGGGATTTCGCGTCCGGCGGAATGGCGCAAGCGTCGCAGGCGAACACGGAAATCGCGTCGCAATT
>DASSNZ010000408.1:0-7438 GCA_035701135.1 Verrucomicrobiia bacterium | reverse complement strand
CGCTGCCACGCAGGTAAACTTCAATATCAGACAACTGGTACGTGTCAGTGGTCGCTTTTCCGTTTTCCAGCGCCCACTGTTGAACGGCGCCGTCGAGCTGGCGAAGGTTATTTACACAAGCATTCTTTTGGGCGGTTTCACGCGCACGAACGAAGTTCGGAATCGCAATCGCGGCCAACAGACCGATGATCGCCACGACGATCATGATTTCTACGAGCGTGAAGCCCGCCTTACGGGAGGTTTTAATTTTCATAACTACAGACTTACCTTTCATTTACACGGCGTGAACACCAACAACAGGCGGGTTTAATAATAACTGTCTTTGTTCACTTATTGCCTGTCATCAACCGCAGCTTGGATTTAGCAAAGGCAATGCCAATCCAAATAGCGACTAGATATAACACCTCCGAAGGCGCTTCGTTGCAGAAAATAAATAAAACTCCCAAGAATTTTAAAATGCGTGTCATGGAATAAGACAGTGCGTGTCTGGAACTCCATCGAATCGGATCGCAATAAATCGCGCCAGACGAATTTCGCATTATCGTTTCAAAATAGCGCTTGCCGAGATTCGCGGCTCGGGAATGATAGCCGGTGTGAACGAAACCCATTTCGATCGGGCGAATGCCGGAAGAGTTGTGGAAAACAAAGAAGAACGATTTTCGATGTTGTCACGGCTGTTAACGCCTCGAAATTTCCTGCTCGCGTTTGCTTGTTTATTTCCGCTTGTGGCCGGAAGAGATCGGTTGGAAAACAATTCCCTGAAGTTTGACGTTTTGGCGGTCTCCAGCTTGATATTGGGGGGGGTAATTTTCAGGCGCTTTCGGTTTGACCTGTTTTCATTGTTCAGGAATCGGAACACCCGGCTTCCGATGATCCTTGGCGCCGTATTCGGCATTTACGCCATTTGGCTGCTGAATTTCACCCCAGGGAGCTTTTTGATAATTTTCCTTTTTTTTATAACAGTGCCGATTCTCGTGCAGGGATATTTGAAAGATAAATTGCGCAAACATGTAATCACACTGGTAAAGCTGCTTTCAGTTGTGGTCGTCATCTGCTGTTATTTTAACGCGAACCAATCTGTGGCTTTGGCAGGAGGCGCTCTTCTCAAGACCGGATTGATCACGTACGGATGCTGCCTGCTGATTTTTATTGCAACCATCCTATTCATTCCGATGCGCGGCGCATTCTCACCATCAAATCCTGGAATACCTTTTTCCAATCGTCTTTTTTCAGACGCACAGTCCATGTTGGAAATGCCGATTAAATGGATGCTGGCAGGGAGCTTCGTCGTTTCAATCATCGGCCTTTTACAGTTTTTCGAAGGCAATTTCATGGCCCGTATTTTTTCCGATCTTCAAACCGATCCTCGTTCTATTGGAACATTGGGGCAACCGAACTGGTTTGGAACTTATTTACTTCTGATGTTACCCTTGTCCACCTATCAGTTTTTCCGAGAAAGATCTCATGCGAACGGCACGGTTCGTTTGCCGTTTTGGTCGCGGCCGCGATTTGCCTGGGGCCTGCTTTGTTGCCTTCTGTATGCAAACATCTTGACTGCTCAAACTCGGGGGGCATGGATTGCGACGGCTGTATTCATTGCTTTTCTTTTTGTTAGTCGGCCCGAACACCGCCGAAACACAGCGAAACTTACAGCTTTGTTTTTTGTGGTTACCGCGCTGCTCGCCCCTTGGAACAATTGGGCGATTTTGAAGCGGGCCGACACTCTGCCAACCGAAGCCGGGCACGCAGTAGAAGGGTCCAGTTCGACCGGCTCCGGACGTTTTGGCTTTTGGAAATACGCTCTGCGAATGTTACCGCGACACGCAATTCTGGGTTCCGGATTGGATACCCTCGGTAAAATAGCGCCGCCCGGAACGACTCCTGTGTTGAAAGCCCATTCAATTTATCTCGAATACGCCGTAACGATTGGAATTCCAGGATTGCTGTTTTATCTGGCATTTATTTGGGGATGTACTGAGAAAGCCTCGCGCTCCTTTCTACGCTGGACTTTGCGCGCGGTCATTGTTGTGTATTTTGTTCAAGGCATTTTTATTCATGATAAAATACAGACCTGGCCGCTGTTGTGGTTCATCGCCGGGTTGTCCGCTTTGGCATCAAATGAAGCTGTAAAAATTCCGGAGTCAGGCATGGCCAAAACTGTCCACGCACTGAGTTGATAACGACTTGCCAAATTCACAGGTTCAATCCGACCAAAAACGCGAACAGGTAAAAAACCGCCGCGTTCAACCAATCCGAAGCTTCGTGTCAATTCCCACTTCGTAAAAACCCTAAGCACTCACCTCAAGCACCAACCATTTTTGGAAAACGGTTTTGGAAATTCGACGCGATTTAGTCGGTGTTGAAGCTTGATTGAAAACGCTGTTGTGTTCACGCTTGAAGTGTGGCCGTGGAAAATAATTCTCAAAAAGCTCCTTCGTCCGAAACCGCGGGGAACGGCGAATCGGAATTTTCCGGCGAATACTGGCGCTGGTGTCCGCGTTGCGGCCACGAATTGCATAATGAAAAATGCAAGCTGCGCCGTCCGCGATGCCATTACTTCATGAGCTGCTCGGATTTGGACTGAGTCCGTCGGATTGAAATTGCCGGCCTCATTTCGCCGATTCCAAAAATCCGTTCAGACAGGCGCTAAATTTTTATAATCACTTTGCCTAACATTCGACGCGCGCGAAGTTTCGCAAACGCCGCAGGAACCTGGTCGAGCGGAAAAACCGAATCAATCGCCGCTTTCAATTTCCCCGCCGCCGCCCATTCAAGCGTCGCCTGAATATCCGCGCGATTTCTTCCGTAGCTGCCGATGAGCCGGTGTTGCTTCACGAAAAATGGCCAGAGGTTGAAATTCACCTCGCGTCCCGCCGTCGCGCCGCAGGTCACGATCGTTCCACCGCGCGCCAGACACTCAAAACATTTCAGCAACAGTTCGCCACCGACATGTTCAATTACGAGATCAACGCCGCGTTTGCCGGTGAGTTTCCGAACTTCGGCCGGCCAGGTTGAATCAGTGGAATCCAAAACAAATTCCGCGCCGAGATTGCGCGCGAAAGATCGTTTCGCTTCCGTCGAACCCGTGCTGATCACTCGCGCGCCAAGTTCTTTTGCAATCTGGATCGCCGCCGAACCGACGCCGCTTGCGCCGCCAATCGCGAGGACCCAATCGCCGCGGCGAACCTGCGCGCGATTCGTCAGCATGTGCATCGCGGTGCTGCCCGCAAGCGTCAGCGCGGCGGACGTTTCAAAATCCACGCCCGGCGGAATTCGCACGAGCGCGCGCGCAGGCACGACAACTTTTTCGGCGAATCCGCCGTCGCGCGAAATTCCAAGCAATTCACCACAGAGACAAAGCGATTCCTCGCCGCGTTTGCAGAATTCGCACTCGCCGCAGAATAAATTGGATTGAATCGCCACCGCGTCGCCGCGTTTCCATTCATCAAGGCCGTGGCCAACTTCGGAAATGCGCCCGGCGATCTCGCCGCCCGGCGTGCGCGGAAGCGAAATCGAAACCGGCAATCCGGCTTCTTCGAGCCAGAGATCCAGATGATTCAAGCCGCACCCAATCACCTGAACGACCACCTCGCCGGATTTCGGCTGCGGTTCCGGCACATCGCGAAGCTCGAATTTTCCGGGCGTTCCGTGAGCAATCAGTTGGATGGCTTTCACCCGGAAATTTTAACGCAAACGGCCGAATGCGCAAAGATTCGCGCGCACGAGCGAAATTTTCGTTCGGGCACGCTCAACCCGATCCAATTTATCCATTGGCTTTCACGAACGGCAAAAGGCGTTCAGTCCCTTGCCGGTTTCGAGGAACGATTTCATGCTCGAAAGCACGAGCGGCCAGCCTTTGGAAACTTTGCCCGCCATCGTCGAACCCGCTTTGAATTTGTCGTGCGTCACCGTGAGGCAAACCATGTCTTTCATCTTTTCGATTTCAAAGGTCACGCGCGATTTGTCTTTGAGATCGTCCGGGTCGGCCCAGGTCAGCACCAGTTTTTCACCCGGAACACTTTCCACCACCTCCCCAATGATCCAGACTTCTTTGTCCGGGTTGAGGTGTTCCCATTTCGAGCCGCGTTTCCAATCGGAAACGTTCGACATTTCGCCCCAGTATTTGCGGGTGAATTTCGGATTCGTGATTGCGTCCCACGTCTTTTTCGGAGTGGAACGAATGAAGGTTGTGTAAACCAGTTTTGGATTTTGCATAGCGTGATTCGTTTTGTTTTGTTCAGGAAATTTTCCATCGGTCAGCGCGAACAATCCGGCGCGAGTGTGATAGCCGTGCCGGTTTCCAACAGACTCTTCAGACTGCTGATCACCGCGGGCCAACCATTGTTGATGCCTTGGAATGTGTTCGGATTTTTCTCGATGTCGTCGGGCAAAAGATTTTCGTGGATAAGGCGAAATTTCACCTGCGCGCCCATCGGCGTGATTTCATAGGTGACGCGCGAAGGACCTTTGCGTTTCGCGGCGATTTCCGGCGTGTCCTTCTGGTTCCACGTATAGACGAGTTTTCGCGGCGGTTCGCAAACCAGCACTTCGCCAGCGTGATCGCCGTGTTCCTCCATGCCTTTGGGCGGAACGATGCGAAGTTTCCCGCCGGCTTTCTGCTCCATTTCGATTCGAAAACCGAACCAATATTTCTCGCTGAAATCTCCATTCGTCAGCGCGTCCCAAAGTTTTTCCGGCGTCGTGCGAATGAACGTGGCGTAAATGAATTCTGTGTTTTCCATAACGGCTATCCTTTCCTGGTTTTGTTTTTTTCGAGACCTTTTTTCAAATCGCTCAACGCCTCGAGGCGATGACGCTCGTATTTGCCAATCCAGCGCTCGTAGATCTCCTGCAACGGAACCGGATTCAGATAATGCAGCTTCTCGCGTCCGCGCCAGACGACGGCCACCAGGTTCGCTTCTTCGAGCAAACGCAAATGTTTCGTCACCGCCTGCCGCGTCATGTCCAGATGCTCGCACAATTCGCCGAGCGTCTGCCCGTTGCTCTTGTGCAAAGCATCGAGCAGCTTCCGGCGGCTGGCATCGGCCAACGCTTTGAACACCGCATCCATCGCGAAAACTATATGCAACCATTTGGTTGCATGTCAAGCGCGAGAATTTTTGGTTCCCGCCGCTCAAATCATCAAAAGCTTGGATTTCGATGGCTTCTCCGCCATAGTTTCCGGCCAATGCAATTGGTGCGAGATATTTATGCCGCGAAAACAATTGCCGGGAAACCGGTGATTTCATTCGAGTTTTTTCCGCCGAAAACGCCGGAAGGCGACCGCGCGTTGCTCGAAAAAACCATTCCCGCGCTGATGCAAACCAGACCGGATTTTTGTTCCGTGACGTACGGCGCGGGCGGCAGCACCCGTGACAAAACGCTGATGATCGTGGATCGCATTCAGAAAGAACACGGCTTGACGGCGGTGGCGCATCTGACGTGCGTTTGCACGACGAAAGAGGAAATCCGGAATCTGCTCCAACAAATCCGCTCGCTCGGCGTGCGAAATGTTCTGGCGTTGCGCGGCGATCCGCCCGGCGGCGGCGAATTCAAAGTGACGCCCGGCGGTTTCGAGTATTCCAATCAGCTTGTCGAATTCATCCGCGAGCTGGACCATTTTTGCATCGGCGTCGCCGGTTTTCCCGAAGGCCACATCGCGTGCAAGGAAGGCAAGCACGTGGATTGGGGACATTTAAAACGGAAAATTGACGCGGGAGCGGATTACGTGCTGACGCAGTTGTTTTTCGATAATAACGATTTCTATGAATTTCGCGATCACATGAGCGGAAAACTTGGAGCGAAAGTTCCTTTCGTTCCTGGAATTGTGCCGATTCTCAGCAGCGCGCAGATCAAGCGATTCACCGCGATGTGCGGCGCGCGAATTCCGAACGCTTTGGCAACAAGGCTGGATGAATTAGGCGATGACGACGCGGCGGTCGCGGAATTCGGCATCGAATACGCGACAAAACAGTGCGAGGATTTGCTGCGTCACGGCGCGCCAGGAATTCATTTCTACACATTGAACAAAGCGCATTCCACCGTGCGCGTTCTGAAGAATCTCGGCTTGGCGTAAAAAATTTTCGCTGAAGTTTTTTCCTTGGACGACCGCCGAATTCGGAGTCTCGTTTTATTGAAACGAAACGCTCTGCTGGTAATACGAATAAGTCATTTCGCCGGGCTTGAACGATTTGTAACTGCTCACGTGAAAATCCGCGAAGAGAATGTTCACGCGTTCGTTATGAACGGGCGAAGGCGAGTAATCCGGATCGAACAATGTGTCGTGCTCGTAATTCACCGGATTGGCGTCCCACGCGGGAAACGGATAATTGCAATCGCCGGATAAAATATAGGAAGTCGCATAACGAATGACCCGGAGATTTACGCTTCCCGGACCCACTTCAGGAAATTTATCAAAGTAAACCTGGCGACATCCGAGGAAGTAATTGAATTCCGATTGATTGTATTTCCGGCTCAGAGAAGGGCATTTGAGAACCCGGATATTCGAATAGTACGACTGCATCGGTTTCGTCCACGGTTCTGGCGACGCGTTTGTCCAGGGAATCGAAGTCAGCGGCGCGAGCGGCAGCCGGTCGTTGTAGTCGTCGCCGTACATCTGCATCGCGAGGCCGAGTTGATGGAGATTATTTACGCACTCGATTGCCAGCGCCTTTTCCTTCGCCTTGCCCAACGCCGGCAACAACATGCTCGCGAGAATGCCAATGATTGCAATCACGACGAGCAATTCAATCAAAGTAAACGCGCGAATCGAAGAGATGCGGTGCTTTGCTTTTATCACTGAACCACACTACGGCATTCTTCCGCGCATTGCCAGACGCGTTGGCGCGGAAAGCCGCTCCATTCCGGTGAATTTCACAGAAACGCCAAATGGCGATTGCGCGGGTCGCGCATTTGAAAAAAAACGTTCCAAAATTTTCGCGATAATACCTTAAAAAAAATCCTGTCACGTTTTGGCGTTTGCAGGCATTTAACCGGTAGATGCACGAGCTGAATGACATGGCTTTGCTGCGTGAATACGCCGCGCGCGGCTCGGAATCGGCTTTTGCGGAATTGGTTTCACAGCGCGTCGGCTTCGTTTATTCGGCGGCGTTGCGGCAGACAGGCGACGCGCATCGGGCGCAGGAAATCACCCAGTCTGTATTTGTCATTCTCGCGCAGAAGGCCGGGCGCATTTCTGATAAAACAAATCTCACGGGTTGGTTGTTCAAGACCACGCGCTTCGTTGCCCTGGCCCAAAAGCGCGCCGATTCCGCCCGATGGCGGCGCGAACAGGAGTTTCACATGCAGACCGAATCTTTCAACGCGCCGAACGATCCAGCCTGGGAAGTGATTTCTCCGCATCTGGACGAGGCATTGATGTGTCTCGGCGAAAAAGATCGGCAAACGGTTTTGCTGCATTATTTCGAAAGGAAATCTT
>DASSNZ010000407.1:0-2141 GCA_035701135.1 Verrucomicrobiia bacterium | reverse complement strand
GCGATGTTTGCCAGCAGCACGAATTCCGATGTCTGATACAGTTTCGGCAGCGTGGGTGTGAACGTTTCGAAAACGCCAAGTTCGGTCAGCAGCGTTTTGCGATTGTTCATGTTGATTTCGTATTCGCCCGACCAATGAAATGTTTTGCCCGCGAGCATCTGCAATCCGGCGAGATCAATTTTATGCCGGCGATAAAGCTGAACGTAACGTTTTGGAAAATCATCGCCGACAACACCGACGAGTTTGACCGGGCTGAAAAAACTGGCCGCGACCGCCGCGTGGCTGGCCGAGCCGCCGAGCAGCCGCGGATTTTCCGCTTTTGGAGTTTTGATGGAATCCAGCGCGGTGGAACCGACAATTAAAACGCTCATATCAATGCAAATGCCGAATGATCTCAAATTAAGAATCGGCGCGGAAAATAGGCGAATGATCGCGCGCAATCAAGCTTGCGAAAAAAGACAGGCAAAATTTGATAGGAATCTCGATTCCGAAATCCGAAAATCGAATACGTCAAAACCACGGATGGACACGGATTCACACGGATGAAGAACGAGTGAATGCTGTTTTCCGGCGATCAGAAAGGCTCACACGTTTTTAAATTCGGGCCTCATCAATTGGTTTTTTTATCCGTGTGAATCCGTGTTTATCCGTGGTTCAACCGAAGTTTTCGGATTTCGGAATTCTTTCGAGTTTCGAATTTCGGCTTTCGGTTTTTTATTTTCCATCCCGTTCTTGGCGCGATTGGCGCGGCTTGTTAGGATTCGTCCGTGCCGATTTTTTACGAATGCCAGCGTTGCACGGCCTGTTGCCGGTGGCCGGGACAGGTCCGCGTGACGAACGAGGAAATTTCCACTCTCGCCGCATTTTTGAAAATGAGCGAGTTCGATTTCATTCAGAAATTTCTGGCGTTGCGAAATGATCGTCGCGGGCTGGTGTTGCAAAACAAACCGAACGGCGAATGTATTTTTCTCGACGGCGAAAATTGTTCCGTTCAATCCGTCAAGCCGAAGCAATGCCGCGAGTTTCCGAATTTGTGGAATTTTCCCGGGTTCGAAAAAGTCTGCCACGCGATTCCGAAACGTGTGGATGATGCGGAATATCAGCGGCTCATCGAAAATTCGAAACGCGGAAACCCAACGGCTTGATCCGAACATCAAACCAGCTTTTTTCCAGGTTTCAATGGATGTCCCGCCAGAAATTCCGCGGCGGATAATCGCCGTCCACCTTCGCGCTGGAGCGTTTTGACGCGAATTGAATTTTCGCCGCAGCCGATCACGATTCCGGATTTGTCCGCGCTCAAAATTTCTCCCGGCGCACCGTTCGCGTCGGCAGGTTCCGCATCCCAGATTTTGATCAACTGCGGTTGTGTTTCCGCGGACAAATGCGCGAAAGCGCCCGGCCAGGGAATCATCGCGCGAATCCGGTTCCAGATTTCGCGCGCGGATTGATTCCAATTGATTTGGCCATCGGATTTTTTGATTTTCGCCGCGTAACTCACGCCTTCGATCGGTTGCGGGCGCGGCTGAATTTTTCCGGAAACGTAATCAGGAATTGTTTTTACCAACAATGCCGCGCCGATTTCCGCGAGCCTGTCATGAAGCGTTTGCGAATTGTCTGCAGATTCAATCGGCGTTTTTTCCTGCGCCACAATTTCCCCGGTGTCCATTCCGGCATCCATTTTCATGATCGTGACGCCGGTTTCGTTTTCGCCATTGAGAATCGCGCGTTGAATGGGCGCAGCGCCGCGCCATTTTGGAAGCAGCGACGTGTGGACGTTCAGGCAGCCGAAGCGCGGAAGATCGAGAATGCTTTGCGGCAAAATTTGTCCGTATGCGGCGACGACGATCAGGTCCGGAGCAAGTTCGCGCAGTTGCCGAATAAAATTTTCCTCGCGCGCGCGTTGCGGTTGAAGCAGCGGAAGATTTTCGCGCAACGCAATTTCCTTCACGGGCGAGAAAGTCAGTTTGAGGCCGCGACCTTTCGGTTGATCGGGTTGTGTTGCGACCGCGATGACCCGGAAATCCGGAACGCGCAAAAGCGCGTCGAGACTTTTGCCGGCCAATTCCGGCGTTCCCATGAAAATGATTCGCAAGGCTGACATGCTAATGCCACAGATGAACACAGATTCGCACAGATACTTT
>DASSNZ010000406.1:0-4543 GCA_035701135.1 Verrucomicrobiia bacterium | reverse complement strand
GGAATTTATCGTAATTCTCATTCAGGCAAAGCACCTGCACCGAACCATGCAAATCCTCCAGCGTAATCATCGAGTACGGCTTGCCGCTTTTTTTGGAAACGCCGTTCTGCACCGCCGCGATCAGTCCGCCGATTCGGGTCAGGCTGCGATTCGGCAAATCCGCGAGTTTGCTCGTGTCGGTAAGCGAATATTTTTCCAGAATGGGCGCGAACGGCGTGAGCGGATGGCCGGTGACATAAAATCCTAACAACTCCTTTTCCTGCGCGAGCAGTTCGTGCTGCGGCCATTCCGGCAAATTGCTGACGGATTCCGGCATCGGCGCCGCGTTTTCCTCAAACGCGCCGAACAACGAACTTTGCCCGCGCTGGCGGTCCGCGATGATGCCCGCCGCGCGGGCCAGCGTGCGGTCCATTTGCGCGAAAAGCGTCGCGCGGGTCTGGCCAAATCCATCGCACGCGCCGGATTTGATCAACGCTTCGAGAACTTTGCGGTTGACCGAACGTCCGTCCACGCGTTCGCACATGTCGGAAAGCGACGTAAATTTTCCGCCTTCGCGCGCTTTTAAAACAGTTTCAACGGCGATTTCCCCAACGCCTTTGATAGCTGCCAGGCCGAAACGGATTCTCTGTAAAGTGCCGCCGGGATCCTGATAATGAGAGCCGTTTGAATTTTGAACTGCCGGCAAGATGCCGTCAGCACGTTGGGCAGGCGCGAAATGGACACTGCTTTCGTTTACATCCGGACCGAGCACTTCGATTCCCATGGCGCGCGCTTCGGCGATGTATTCGCTGAGTTTCGCGGTGTCCGCCATGTCGTTCGTCATCATGGCGCAGAAAAATTCGACCGGATAATTCGCTTTCAGATAGGCGGTCTGATACGCCACGATCGCGTACGCCGCCGCGTGCGATTTGTTGAATCCATAACCGGCGAATTTCTCGAGCAAATCAAAAATCGGGTTCGCTTTCGCGGCGGGAATTTTGTTTTTCTCAGCGCAGCCTTTGACGAATTTCTCGCGCTGCTTCTGCATCTCCTCGACCTTTTTCTTTCCCATCGCGCGACGCAGCAGATCCGCCGCGCCCAACGTATAGCCGGCCAGAATCTGCGCGGCCTGCATCACCTGTTCCTGGTAAATCAGAATGCCGTACGTCTCGCGCGCAATCGGTTCGAGCAACGGATGTTCGTATTCGATTTTCACTTCGCCGTGACGCCGCCTGATGAATTCGGGAATGAGATCCATCGGCCCTGGACGATACAACGCGACGAGCGCGGTGATGTGCTCGACGGAACTGATCTGAAACTTGCGGCAAAGATCGCGCATTCCGCCGGATTCCAACTGGAACACGCCCAACGTTTCCGCGCGGTTCAGCAGGTCGTAGGTTTTCTTGTCGTCGAGCGGCAATTGATCAATATCAATTTTAATGCCGCGCGTCTGCCGGACCATTTCGCACGTGTTGCGGATCACCGTCAGCGTTTTCAATCCGAGAAAATCCATCTTCAGCAAACCCAGTTCGCCGACGGGATTCATCGCGTATTGCGTGACAATCGTTCCGTCCTCGTCCTGTTTGAGCGGGAGAAGATTTGCCAGTGGTTGATCGCCGATGACCACGCCGGCAGCATGGACGGACGCGTTGCGCGTGAGGTCTTCCAGCACAAACGCCGTGTCCAGCAATTCCCGCGTGACTTCCTCGGTTTCGTAAGCCTGTTTGAGATCGGGCGATTGCTTGAGCGCCTTGGTCAAATCCATTTTCAACTCGGCGGGAATCATTTTCGCCAGCCGATCGCAATCGCTGTAGCTCAGGCTCATCACGCGCCCGACATCGCGCACGACGGATTTTGCGCCCATCGTGCCGAACGTGATGATTTGTGCGACGGCATCGCGCCCGTATTTTTTGCGAACGTATTCAATAACATCGGCGCGGCGATCGTCCGCGAAATCAATGTCAATATCCGGCGGATTCACGCGCTCGGGATTGAGAAACCGCTCGAACAGCAATCCGTATCGAATCGGATCCACGTTCGCGATTTCCAGCAGATACGTGACCAGCGAACCGGCGGCGGAACCGCGCGCCACGCAGGAAATGCCGACGCTCCGGCCGTACTGAACGAAATCCGCAACGATCAAAAAATAACTGATAAACCCGGTTTTCTCGATGACGACGAGTTCCTGCTGAAGCCGGTCAATAATCGTCTGAATCGCGCCGGCAACGGTGGGATCGCTCAATGCGCTTCCGGCATCCTGCCGGAAGTCTGCCGGCGAGACGCCGTCAGCACGTTGATACGTCGGCAGCCGTTTCGGATCGTCAATGCCTTCGATGATGAATTCCTGTCCTTCCGCGCGGGCGTGAATCGTGTAGCGCCGATGCAAACCTTCGGCGAGCAGCTTTCGCAAAAAGCCTTCGCGCGTGTAACTCTCCGGCGGCGTGAATACCGGATAATGCAATTTTCCAAATTCGATTTCGACGTTGCATTTCTCGGCGACTTCCAACGTGTTTTGAATCGCCTCGGGAATTTCAGCAAAGCGCGCCTTCATTTCCTCCGCTGAACGGACGTAAAATTGTTCCGCCGGATATTTCATCCGTTTGGTGTCGGCGGTATGCGTTTGCGTGCCGATGCAGATCAGGCAATCGTGCGCGTGCGAATGTTCCTTTTCCACATAATGAACATCGTTGGTCGCCACGAGCTTGAGGCCGAATTCCTTCGCCCATGGAATCAAATGCCGGTTTACCTTCGCCTGGTCCGGCAGATTGTGATTCTGCAATTCCAGATAAAAATTTTCCGCGCCCAACGTTTGCCTGAACCAGTCAATCGCCTCGCGCGCTTTGGGCAACTGATCTTTCGTGATCGCTTCGGGAATTTCGCTTGCCAGACAGCCGGAAAGCGCAATCAAACCTTCCTTGTGCGCGGCGAGAAGCTCCTTGTCAATGCGCGGCTTGTAATAATAGCCCTCAAGATGCGCGGCGGTTGTGAGGCGGATCAGATTTTTGTAACCCGTTTCATCTTTGGCGAGCAAAACGAGATGGTTGTAAACATCGCGTCCGCCGCTGGTGGACTTTTTTTCCAATCGCGATCCGGGCGCAACATAAACTTCGCAACCAATGATCGGTTTGATGCCTTTGGCGCGCGCGGACTGGTAGAAATCAATCGCGCCGTACATCACGCCGTGATCGGTGATGGCCATGGCGGGAAATTTCAATTCATGCGCCTTGTCCATCAACCGGTCCATGCGGCACGCGCCATCGAGCAGGGAATACTCGGTGTGCAGATGCAAATGAACAAAGTCAGCGTGCGACATGAAACGATTTTAACTTCAAACGCCGAAGACACCAAGCGGCAAAGTTTTGGAATTATTCGCGGCGTAATTTTTTCCGATGAAACCTCGGATCGCGACGACAATCCAAGATCGCTTTCACAAAAATTGTTTGTGCTTCCACATCGTAATAAATCGCATACGGAAACCGCTTTGAAAGGGAACGAAAATTGCCAAAAACTTTTCGGTGAATTCCGGCGTACAGTCGCAAGGAGTCAATGTCGGAAAAAAGTGATTCCAGAAAATAATTCCCCAGACCCGCACCCTGACTTTCATAAAATTGAAAGCCGTCCTCCAAATCGTCGCGCGCGGACGGGAGAATGACAAATTTCACATCAGTTTGTCGCGCAACTGTTTTTTGGCCGCTTCCCAATCCATGAATTTTTCCTCGCCGGATTTCGCACGCGCCTCGCGGTCGCGGAGCACATCACCGTGCCAGGATGGCGATTCGATTTGCGCTGCGCTGCGGCTCAAGTCGGCCCACAACATTTCCATCGCGCGAAGCTTTTCCGCGACAGTCATTTTGTCCAGTGGCAATGCAGTTTCCATATTACTGGCGGCTGAATTCAATGCTACTCCGCCCGGCTTGCGGATGCAAATGAACAAAGTCAGCGTGCGACATGAAACGGTTTAATTTTCGCAATCTTTAAGATTTAATTTAAAAAGATCGGCAAGAGCAGAGTGAAACCATTCGCAAATCTTTTTAGCATCTCCGTTATACTGAGGTATCACTGGTTCGCGAAAATTGAACCACGCTATATTTTGACTATGATCTAGTCCGTATCCTTTGTTTCTAACCGCTTCTCTGATAATGCTTTCGTTACTTAAAGATTCAAGTTTTTGCGCCATCCACTGTTCCGTGCGACCCTCGGTGAATTTCATGGAAATCATCATATTCAGTTCCGGAGAACTGTGGATTTTTGCAACTTCAAATCCAAACCAATCAACAGGTTTGCCATTTCCGTAGATTCCCAGATAGAGATCTTCCCTGTTTAAAGAAATTTCAAAGGTGATTTTTCTGGGCTTTTCCTTTTTGTCCATCCTGAAAAAATCACTCAGTTTCTCACCTTCATTTTTTGAGAGGCCATCGAGAATTTCCCAAAGCTGTTTTTGCAGGATAAAACTCCCTTGCCAATTGTTTAAGTCTTCCTGACTGATGTTGTTTATATTCATAGGGTACATTCCTCGGTTTTTCAGAAATTCAGCGAATTGAACCAGCATGAAATAAGATGGTCT
>DASSNZ010000405.1:0-5060 GCA_035701135.1 Verrucomicrobiia bacterium | reverse complement strand
GACGACGCCCGGAATGTCCGGCGCGGATCTGGCGAATCTGATCAATGAAGCCGCGCTTCTGAGCGCGCAGCAAAATTCATCGCGCATCACGCTCACCGAACTGGAAGCGGCGCGCGATAAGGTGCGCTTCGGCAAGGAACGCAAATCCATGGTGCTTAAAAAAACCGAGCGCGAAATGGTGGCGTATCACGAGGCGGGCCACACGATTCTCCATTTGAACACATCCACGCTCCCGCCGTTGTACAAAGTCAGCATCGTTCCGCGCGGCCAGGCGCTGGGCGTCACGACCCTGTTGCCGGATGAGGACCAGAATTTGCAGAGCAAACAATTTCTGCTTGAGGAATTGCTCGTGCTGATGGGGGGACGCGCGGCGGAAAAGACGTTTTACGGTTCCACCACGAACGGCGCGGCGGGCGATTTGCAGATGGCCCGAAACATCGCGCGCAAGATGATTCATGAATGGGGCATGGGCGAACGGCTTTACTACGAATTGGAAAAGCAGGACGCGGAGAATGAAATCAACCGCTTGCTGGAAACCGCTGATCGCGATGCGCTTGCGATGATCCAGGCCCAGCGCGCGAACACGGAAAAACTCGCGCAGGCGCTTCTCGCACGGGAAACGCTCACGCGCGAGGAAGTCATGGAATTGCTGGAACTGGTGGATTTGCCGGAACCGCAAATGGCCGAGCCTGCGGCGGCTTGAAGAATGACGCGCGTTTCGAGAAATCGGAACGCGCGTTTTAATTTATTCAGAAGAACATCGAACGTCGAACGTTGAAGGTTTGAAATCCGACTCTTCGACGTTCGATGTTCTGTGTTGGACGTTCGATGTTTCCATTTTCGCGGCCATGGACAATGCGAAGAAATCAAGTAACCTTCCGGTTACAGTTCGGGTCTATCCGAACGCAACTTATGGCAAACACCAGTTCGCATTGGACAAAATGGATCACCATCCTCGTGCTGATCGCATTGATTGGCGGTGGCGGTTATTGGTATTATCGCAGAAAAGCCGAGTCCGCGCCGAAATACATCACGGCGCCAGTGACTCGGGGCGATTTGCAGCAGGTGGTCACCGCGACCGGCCAACTCTCTCCCGTCGTGAATGTGCAGGTCGGCAGCCAGATTTCCGGGCGTATCAAAGCCATCCACGCGGATTTCAATTCCAAGGTCAGTTCCAATCAGGTCATTGCGGAAATTGATCCGTCCACGTATCAGGTCAATGTTCTCCGCGCCGAAGCGCAGTTGTCCAATTCCGTCGCCAATCTCGCGCTGGCAAATGTCCAGGCGCAACGCGCGGAATCTCTTTTCAAGGATAATCTGATTCCCGCGGCCGATCACGACACGGCCATCGCGCAATTGCAACAGGCGCAGGCTCAGGTGCAATCGGACAAGGCGAATCTCGAAAGCGCGAACGTGGATCTCTCGCGTTGCACAATTGTCGCGCCGGTGGATGGCGTCGTCATTTCCCGAAACGTGGATGTCGGCCAAACCGTCGCCGCGAGTTTCAACACGCCGACTTTGTTCGTCATTGCGAATGACCTGACGAAAATGCAAATCGGCGCGCTGGTTTCCGAAGCGGATATTGGCGGCGTTCAGGTTGGGCAGGACGCGACGTTCACGGTGGACGCCTTTCCGTATCGGGTATTTCACGGCAAAGTCAGCCAGGTGCGTTACGGCGCGGTGACGAACCAGAACGTCGTGAATTACAGCGCGATGATCAACGTGGATAATTCCGACCTGAAATTGCTTCCGAGCATGACGGCGAATGTTTCAATCATCGTTCAGAATCGCAAAAACGTGTTGATGATTAAAAACGCCGCGCTGCGATTTCGTCCACCCGAAGGAAGTTTGCCTGTGGAAACCACCAATAATGTCGCCCGGACCGGCGGCCCGAATTCCGGTCGCGGCGGAGGACGATTCGGCGGTCCGCCGGGCGGCGGTCGTGGCGGCCCGGGTGGTCCAGGCGCTGCCGCCGGAAGAACCCGCGCGGACCGCGGGAATTTCAAAACCGTTTATGTTTTGGACGCTTCCAAAGACGCGGAGCATCCGGAGTTAAAACCGGTGAAAATCAAAATCGGAATTACAGACGGCGTGAATACCGAAGTTATTGAAGGTTTGAGCGAAGGCGATCAGGTCGTGACTGATCTTGCCATCGAGGATACCGCCGCGGCATCGCAGCCGAACAATCCGTTTGGCGGGCGGCGTCGCAGATTTTAACGGCGGGCGCGGATTGAAATGGAAACGCAACCCGTCATTCAGCTTGAGGAGCTGCATAAGATTTACCACACCGGTGAAGTGGACGTTCACGCCGTGCGCGGTGTTTCGCTGACGATCCAACGGGGCGAATTTGTCGCGATCATGGGCGCGAGCGGCTCGGGAAAATCCACGCTGATGAACACCATTGGCTGTCTCGACCGCGCGACACGCGGGAAATATCTGCTCGACGGCACGGATGTTTCGCAACTCAACCGTGATGAATTGGCCGATATTCGGAATTTGAAAATCGGCTTTGTTTTCCAGGGATTCAATCTGCTTTCGCGCACGTCCGCGCTGGAAAATGTAGAACTGCCGATGCTATACACGCATCATCATCTTTCCGGCCGCGAACAACGCGAACGCGCTTTGAAATCGCTGGAAATGGTCGGCCTCGGGCAACGAAGCGGGCATCATCCCAACCAGCTTTCCGGCGGCCAGCAACAGCGCGTGGCCATTGCCCGCGCTTTGGTGAATCAGCCCGCGCTTTTGCTCGCCGACGAGCCGACGGGAAATCTCGACACGCAAACGAGCATCGAAATCATGGGCGTGTTTCAAAAATTGAATGACGAAGGCATTACCATCGTCATGGTGACGCACGAACTGGACATCGCCCAATACACGAAGCGCACCGTTGTAATGCGGGACGGCGTGATCGTGACCGACGCTCCAGTCACCGATCGGCTCAAAGCGGAAACCGAATTGGAACGTTTGCGCGAGGCGCAGCAGGCCGTGCGACTGGCCCCATGAAAAGAATTTTTGCCACGTTTAAAATAGCGATTCGCGCGTTGCGCAGAAACAAACTGCGCACGCTGCTGACAATGCTTGGAATGATCATCGGTGTGGCCGCGGTCATCGCCGCCATTGGAATCGGCAATGGCGCGAAAGCGCAGGTGGAAGCGCAGATCGCCAGTCTCGGGCAAAACGTGGTTTCGGTTTTTCCGGGCAGTTTCAGCTCCGGCGGCGCGCGCGGCGGATGGGGTTCGGCCAGCACGTTGACTCCCGAAGACGCGAAAGCCATCGAACGCGAAGTTCAAGGCGTTGTCGCCGTGACTTGCGAAGTCCGTGATCGCGAACAGATCATGGCAAACGGACAGAATTGGAACACGCAAGTGATGGGCGAATCGCCGGATTACCTGAGCGTTCGCGCGTGGAGCCTTTCATCCGGCGCAATGTTTACGGACACGGACGTAAATGGCGCGGGGAAAGTCGCGGTCGTCGGAAAAACCATCGTTGACCAGCTTTTTTCCGGTAATAATCCGATTGGGGACACGATCCGAATCCGTGACATGCCGTTCAAAATCGTCGGCGTGCTGCGGCCCAAGGGCGTGAATTTTTTCGGCCAGGACCAGGATGATGTCGTGATCATTCCGTACACCAGTTCGATGCGCCGCGTTTCCCGCCGGCAATATCTCAGTTCGATTCTCATTCAGGCCGCGTCTCCCAATCTCATGGCGCGGGTGCAACAGGACACAACGGATTTGCTGGAACAACGCCGCTCGGGACGCGAGCCGGATTTCATTGTGCGCAATCAACTGGAACTTGCCGAAGCGGCCACGGCGACTTCACGGACAATGACCGCGCTGCTCGGCGCAATTGCCGGAGTTTCGCTGATCGTCGGCGGCATCGGCATCATGAACATCATGCTCGTGAGCGTGACGGAGCGGACGCGCGAAATTGGTATTCGCATGGCGGTCGGCGCGCGCGGCCATGACATTCTTTTGCAATTTCTCGTCGAAGCCGTGACGTTGAGCATTCTTGGCGGCATCACGGGAATCGCCGTTGGAATCGGTTTGTCCAATCTCGTCGCGTCCAGATTGAATTGGCCGACGCTGACTTCGACCGCTTCGGTGGTGATCGCATTTTTCTTCAGCGCGGCGGTGGGAATTTTCTTCGGGTTTTACCCGGCGCGAAAGGCTTCGCGGCTCGACCCGATTGACGCATTGCGATACGAGTAACGGAAATCACGATGCCCGCGCAATCCACAGCCGAAATTTTACCGACCGAAACGCCTCAATTATTTCAGACGGCGGTGAAACGCGCGGCGGAATTGTTGAAAGCGGGCGAAGTGGTGGCGCTTCCGACGGAGACGGTTTACGGCCTGGCTGCGAATGCGCTGGATGCCAACGCCGTCGCGAAAATTTTTGAAATCAAAGGCCGGCCGAAACGAAATCCAATCATCGTTCACGTCGCCAATATCGAAATGGCCCGACGCTGCGCCGCGCAATGGCCCGAGATGGCGAATGTTTTGGCTGCCGTGTTTTGGCCCGGACCGTTGACGATGGTGTTGCGGCGATCCGAAGAAATCCCAGACATTGTGACCGCCGGCGGTCTGACGGTCGGCGTGCGCTGGCCCAGTCACCCATTTATTCAAGCGGTGATTCGCGAATGCGATTTTCCGCTGGCGGCGCCGAGCGCGAATGTGTCCAACGCCGTTTCGCCGACCAACGCCGCGCATGTACTCAAGCAGCTTGGCGAAAAAATTCCGCTCATCGTGGACGGCGGGCAGTCGCAGGTTGGAATTGAATCCACAGTTCTTGACCTCACCGTTTCGCCGCCGCGCCTGTTGCGTCCGGGAATGATTGATGAGCAGGCGCTCATCGCGGTGACCGGAGAATTGACAATTGGATTCGGCGACAGCGAAGAAGTCTTGAAAAGTCCGGGTTTGCTTGAGAAACATTATGCTCCGAAAGCGAAGCTGGTTTTGTTGAACTGGCGTGACGACGCGGATCTTCAGAACCGGATCGGCGCGCTGGGTTTTCACGTTTCAGACTGCCACGTCATCGCGCACAGCCGGATTCCGATGG
>DASSNZ010000404.1:0-3555 GCA_035701135.1 Verrucomicrobiia bacterium | reverse complement strand
AAACGCTTCGGCAGTTTCGGGAAACTCGGTAACTCCTGCGGGAAAAATAAATCCGACGGATCCAATTCCAATTTTATCTGTCCGCCGCAGCTGCGCGCGCCAGAAGAACTTTTTGGCTTGGACGGTAATTCGCCGCGAACTGATGCCGAAACTCCGCAAAATTTCCCGCCTGAATCGCATTTCGCGCATCGGCCATCACTTTCAAAAACAGATGCGAGTTGTGAACGCTTAACATTCTCAACCCGAGAATTTCGTTCGCCTTCAGCAAATGCCGCAAATATGCGCGCGTAAAATTCCGGCACGCATAACATTCGCAGCCTTCCTCAATCGGCGCGAAATCCGCTTTAAATGTGCCGGCTTTGATCGCGATTGCGCCCTGGCGCGTAAACGCCGTTCCGTTCCGGGCGACGCGTGTGGGCAAAACGCAATCGAACATGTCCACTCCGCGCGCGATCAATTCCACGAGTTGCGCCGGCGTGCCGAGACCCATTGCGTAGCGCGGCTGATTTTCGGGCAAATGCGGTTCCGTGATTTCCACCGCCTTGAACATTTCCGGTTCCGGTTCGCCCACGCTCACGCCTCCAATCGCGTAGCCATCGAATTGCAATTGCGTCAAAGCATTCGCACATTCCTCGCGCAGTTCGGCATTCGAGCCGCCTTGCACAATTCCAAAAACGAGTTGTCCTTTCGCGCGCGGCTGTTCGCGGCATTCGCCGGCCCAGCGAATCGTGCGTTCGACGGCGGCGCGTAATTCGCGCGGCGTTCCGGTGTGCGGCGGGCAGTCGTCAAAAACCATCGCAATGTCCGATCCAAGTTCGCGTTGAATGCCCATCGCTTCTTTCGGTCCGAGAAACAAAAGCGAGCCGTCCAGATGCGAACGGAACTCAACGCCGTGCGCGTGGATTTTGCGAATTTTGGAAAGGCTGAAAACCTGAAAACCGCCGCTGTCCGTCAGGATCGGCAGATTCCAATTCATGAAGCGATGCAATCCGCCGGCGGCGCGGATGATTTCCATGCCGGGCCGGATGTTGAGATGATAGGTGTTGCCGAGAATGATTTGCGTTCCCATTTCGAGCAACTCGCGCGGATCGAGCGCTTTCACACTGGCTTGCGTTCCGACCGGCATGAACACGGGCGTTTCGATTACGCCATGCGCGGTCGTCAATCGGCCCAGACGCGCTTTGGTTTTCGCATCGGTTTTTAACAACTCAAACATCGCGCAATATTAAATTGGAATCGCCGCCATTGAACATGAGGAAAATTTTGAATTCTGAATTTTGATTTTTTGAATTTCAGAATGTGAGTGGAATTCGCCGTTCAATGTTAAGAGTTGAATGTTCGATGTTTCCCAAGAAAACGACCCGAGCGGCGCGGCGTCAGAACTTTGCTTTGCTGCTTGCTTGCGAGCAGCCGCTGGAATTATTCAAACCGCTTCGCCTGCGGTTTCCTCCGGCTCGGCTTGTCCGGCGGTTTCGAGATTCGAGTAATGAACTCCCAGATTATGTTGCGCGGTTTTGTCGCCTTGCCGCGCGGCGCGAATGAACCATCGCACCGCTTCCCGCGTGTCTTTCTCCACGCCGCGGCCGGTTTGATAACACAATCCGAGATTGCATTGCGCCGGGCCGACTTCCTGTTCCGCCGCGCAGCGATACCATTTCACTGCTTCTTCGTAATTTTGTTCAACGACATGGCCTTGTTCGTAAAAAACGCCGAGATTGAATTGCGCCTGCGGCTCGCCGCGTTCCGCCGCGGCGTGATACCACTTGAGCGCTTCCGCGTAATTTTGCGGAACGCCCTGGCCGGTTTCGTAGAGAACGCCGAGATTGAATTGCGCGGCCGGATCGTCCTGCTCCGCCGCTTCGCGAAACCAGCGCGCGGCCTGTCCAAATTCCTGCGGCACTCCAAGCCCGCTTTGATAGCAAACGCCGAGATAACATTGCGCGACGGGATCATTCTGGTCCGCCGATTTGCGAAACCATTTGACGGCTTCGCGGTAATCCAACGGAACGCCCTGGCCGGTCTGATAACAAACACCGAGATAACATTGCGCCTGCGGATCGCCGTCCTGCGCGGCCTTGAGCATCTCCTCGAAACTTTGCCATGTGCGACGGTTCATTTTTGTCACCTTTAAAATTCGCAAAACCGGCCGGAACATACATCCGGCACGTTCCAAAAGGATAAGGGCGGCCCGCGCGAATTCAAGTTCGCGTTTGGCCAGTTGCGTCCGACCAAAAGCGAATTCGTCCTTTGCCGGATTTTTCAGAACACCGCCCGTTCCGCGCTCACTTGCGTTTCCGGCCCCGCTGCGGAATACTGCGCCCGTGCAGTTGACCGTGACCCAACTAACCGATCGCCTCGTGGCGTCGTACGCGCGACAAGGCGGCATCAATCATCTGGACGGAAAAAATCTTCCGTCGAAGCACGCCATCGCGAACATCACGACGGATTTGTTGCGGCTGCTGTTTCCCGGATTTTTCGGCGATAAACCGATTCATTCCTCGGAAATCAAGGTCGGGACGGCGGCGTTGCTGGATTCGGTTCTCGGCAGCCTCGAAGATGAAATTTACAAAAGCATCGAATACAATCCGCCTCGTGAATTTGCGAAGAAAAATTTCCGCCACGTCGCGCATACGCTCACGCTTGATTTTTTAAACAGCCTGCCGCGCATTCGCGAACTGCTTCAAACCGACACCGAAGCCGCGTTCAAAGGCGATCCCGCCGCTCTGAGCAAAGAAGAAGTTATCGTCGCGTATCCGTTCATCGAAGCCATCGCGGTGCAACGGCTCGCGCATGAATTGTTTCTGAACAATGTTCCGCTCATCCCGCGCATCATGACCGAGTGGGCGCATTCGCGAACGGGAATGGATTTGCATCCCGGCGCGCAAATCGGCTCGCATTTTTTCGTGGATCACTGCACGGGAACCGTCGTGGGCGAAACGAGCATTATCGGAAATCATGTAAAGATGTATCAGGGCGTCGGCCTGGTCGCGCGTTCTCTCGCCGCCGGCCAGGCGTTGCGCGGACAAAAACGTCATCCAACCATCGAAGACAATGTCACGATTTATGCCGGCGCGACGATTATGGGTGGCGACACAATTGTCGGCGAAGGCAGCACGATTGGCGCGAATGTTTTTCTGACATCGAGCGTTCTGCCGCATTCGCTGGTGATTCTCGAAGATGCGAACGTGAAAATCGTCAGCAAAAAGGATCGCGAAAGAAGCATTTCCGAATTTCAGATTTAGCGACGATAGAAACCGAAATCCGAAACCCGGAAATCGAAAGAAGGCGGAAAACCCGAATGCCGAATGCGTTTTCCCGTTTTGCAAAAACACGCGTTTGCGTCGCGTTCCGGAACTCGGATTATTCGGATTTCAAGCCGGGGAATTCGCTCCACCACCCACTCGACTTCGCGTTTTTGCGTGGTAGCTTCTGCGGCGTGAGCATTTTTCTAATTGCACTCATCAGCGCGCTGGCCGCGGCAAACGCGTTTGCCGCTGAAACGAATTCGCCCGCGCAGACCAACAGTATTTCCGCTCAGGCGCCAAATCCCGACAC
>DASSNZ010000403.1:0-6421 GCA_035701135.1 Verrucomicrobiia bacterium | reverse complement strand
CGGCTTCAACGCCTGTTAAGCCGAAGCGCGTCCGACGGCGGCCTGAGCTTAATCCCCCTGTCAATCCCTCTGCTCCAGTTCTCATCATCATCGTCATGCGGCTCGGATCTAACAGGTGGTTAAGCAGATGTGGGCAGAACCGCCGTTCTGCCTAGTTCTCTTTGGGTTCATTTCTGGAGTTTAGCGTTTTTATTGGCTTCTGTCAAAAGTTTTCCCTAAATTGGCGGTCGTGACCTCCCCAACAAAACCAGAAGTTTCGCCTCGAAAAATGCTTTCGGAAGTCGTGCATGACAAATTGCGGTCCGGGCATTATTCAGATCGAACAGAGGAAGCGTATCTGGGCTGGATCCGACGGTTCATCCGTTTTCATGGCGTGAAGAAAACTCAGTAGCGCATGTGAATTTCAATAAATTCTTTGATGCTCCGCGCGGCGCTTCGTAAGTTTCTTTCATGTCATTAAAACCCGGTGGCCTCGTCACTTTGAACATTTCGGACATTGCATTCGGCGGCGAAGGCGTGGCGCGATTGGATGATTTTGTTGTGTTCGTGCCGTTCGTAATGATCGGCGAGGAAGTTGAAGCGGAAATTACCGAGGCGAAAAAGAATTTTGCGCGCGCGAGACTTGTTCGCGTGATTCAGCCGTCGTCCGAACGCGTGGTTCCGCCCTGCCCTTATTTCGGCGCGTGCGGAGGATGCCAGTATCAGCACATTTCCTACGCCAGGCAGCTTGAAATCAAACACAAGCAGATCGCCGATCTGTTCGAGCGCATCGGGAAAATTTCACGCGCGGCCATCGCGCCGGTGGTTCCGTGTCCGCAGCCGTATGGTTATCGGAATCGAATCATGATTCGCAGCCAATGGAACAAGCCGGAACAGAAATTGAACATCGGCTTCATTCGATGGGATTGCGGCCTGGTGGAAGACATCGAGCAATGCAAAATTGCCGAACCCGCGTTGAACGAGCAGATCCGCCATGTCCGCGCGCATCCGCCTCCAAAAGGCGGAATCAAAGTGGTTCTGCGGATTCCGCCGGAAAACTGGGACGTTCCGAAAGATTCATTTTTCCAGAACAATTTTTTTCTCCTGCCGAAACTGGTGGAAACGGTCCGGGGATTTGTGCGCGGCGGCGGCGCGCGGCATTTGATTGACCTTTTTTGCGGCGTAGGTTTTTTCGGAATCGAACTGGCGGACGCGGTGAAATCGTTTGTCGGCGTGGAACACGACCGGCTTGCGATTCAATCCGCCCGGCGCAACGCGGAACTTCATAAAATCCAAAACGGCGAATTCATCGCCGACACGGTGGAAAAAGCATTGCCCGGATTGCTTGAACGTTTTTCAGCGGACGCCAGCGCGGTTTTGCTGGATCCGCCGAGGAAAGGTTGTCAGCCGGAGATTTTGGAATTGTTGCGGGGCGAAAAGCCGGCGCAGATTATTTACGTTTCGTGTCATCCGGCGACAATGGCGCGCGACTTGAACATTTTATGCGCGGACGGTGTCTTTAATCTCATGCAAGTAACGCCGCTGGATATGTTTCCGCAGACGCAGCACGTGGAATGCGTGGCCGAATTGCGCCGCGCCGGGCCGTGACGCGCAAACTGCTTGCCAAATGGCGCGGCGTTGTTTCAACTTTGACTGACGCATGATGATGCAAACCAAACCAGGCGGCGAGCAACGTTTCGTTCCCGCCATTCTTCCGTGGATACTCGCCGCCGCCGCCGCCGTGGTTTACCTGTTCACTTTCAATTCCTGGATTTCGCTGAACAATCTGGGAAACGTGGCCAAAAGCGCGGGTTGGCTGTGGGGACCGGATCTTTACAACCCGCTTTATTTTCTCATCACGTATCCGTTCCGGTGGCTTCCGGCGCAATGGATGCCCGTCGCGTTCAATTTATTTTCCCTTGTTTGCGCCGTGCTGACGCTGGCGTTGCTTGCGCGTTCCGTCGCGATTCTTCCGCAGGACCGGACGCAGGAACAACGCAAACGCGAGAAAAACAAGCTCGGGATTTTCTCGGGTCCGATGGCGTGGATTCCTCCGGTTCTCGCGGTGGTGGTTTGCGGACTTCAATTGACTTTCTGGGAATCGGCGACGAGCGGCGGAAACGAATTATTGAACGTGCTGTTGATCGCGTACGTGATTCGGAACCTGCTGGAATTTCGAATCAACGGGGAAGATTCCTGTCTGTTCCGCGCCGCGCTCGTTTTCGGTCTGGGCATGGCGAACAGTTGGCTGATTTTCTCGCTGTTCCCGGCGTTTGTAATCGCGCTGATCTGGATTCGCGGCATGAGCTTTTTCAATTCGCGTTTTCTTTTGCGGCTGTTTCTCTGCGGCGTCGCCGGATTGTTGTTGTATCTGGTTTTGCCGACGATTTACACGTTATCCGCCAATCCGATGGTGAATTTCTGGCAGGCGCTCAAGGTGAACCTTGCGATGGACAAAAACGCATTTCTCCAACTGGCCATTCACGCGCCGATCAACGTCCGCCTGCTGCTCGCGATATTTTCAATCATGCCCATTTTCATAATGGGAATTCGATGGGCGTCGAATTTCGGCGACATCAGCCACAACGGAAAATTGCTGGCGACGTGGGTTTTGCATTTCGTCCACGCGGCGTTGCTCGTGGCGTGCGTCTGGGTGGCGTTTGATCCACTGTTCAGCCCGGCGCATCTGGGTTTTGGTTTTCCCGGACTTTATTATCTGACCGCGCTGAGCGTTGGTTATTTTGCGGCGTATTTTCTCGTCGTTTCCAAACCGTATCCGGACCGGATGGGACGCACCACGCCGATTCAACATGGAATGCGAAACCTTTCCGTGGCGGTCGTCGTTTTGTTGCTGGCCGTTTCCGTGATTGGATTGCTCTGCCGGAATTTCCCTCAGGTCCGCATCGCGAACGGCCCGGCAATTCGTCATTACGCGTCGCAACTGGTTGAAAAAATTCCCGCGCGCGCCGTGGTCCTGAGCGACAACGCGGAAAAACTTTATCTCGCGGAAGCCGCGCTTGCCGGCGGGCCGAAATTCAAGGACTACATTTTTCTGAACAGCGAATCACTTTCCATTCCGGCCTATCATGGCTTTCTGCAAAAACAGTATCCGCATGACTGGCCGACGGGAATGGACATCACCAGCACCAATCAGGTTTCGCCGCGGTTTCTCCTGAGCACCGTCGCGAAACTGGCGCAGACGCGGCCCGTTTATTATCTGCATCCGAGCTTCGGCTACTACTTTGAATACTTCGACTCGCGCCCGCGCGGCATGACGCTTGAAATGCTGCCGCACTCGACCAATTCACTTTCCGGCCCGCCGTTGAGCGAATCCGAAATCGCGGACAACGAAAATTTCTGGAACGCGGCCGATTCCGATTTGAAACGTCTCGAACCGTTCATTAATCCGCCGCCCGCGAACACGAACAGTTTTTCCGTGCAGAAAATTTTGAAAAAACTTTATCTGCCGTTTCGCCCCAATTCTGTCGCGCGAACGCTCGGAATGTTTTATTCGCAGGCGCGGAATTTCTGGGGTGTGCAGGCGCAACGCGCCGGAAAACTCGATGCCGCGAAAAAGAGTTTTGAATCCGCCATCGCGTTGAATCCCGAAAACATCGCGGCCCAAAACAGTCTCGCGTTCAATGCCGACCTTCAGGCCGGCGTCCAGCCTGTCGTAAAACCGCTTCGCTCGCTTGAAGACGAATTGGGAAAATTCCGCACCTGGCAGGACGTTCTCAAAATGGCCGGGCCGTTCGATGATCCGACGCATTGCCTCGGCATCGCGATGATGTTCACACAGGGAAATCTTTATCGCGAAGCCGCGCGGGAATTCAAACGCGTCCACGAACTCGCGCCCGAAAGCGTCCTGTCCGGGCTTTGGCTCGCGAGATTGTACACGCTCAATCGAATGCCGGAAAAATCGCTGGCGCTCGTTTCGGAAATCCGACGGCAAACCAACGAATTGCAGGCCGCCGGAATCGGCAAAGCCGAACTGTTGCAAACCGAAGCCACCGCGCTTCTCGCGGACAAGGAAACCGAAAAGGCCGACGAGCTTCTGGAAACCGCGATTCACGAAAATTCCGACGACCCGAAAGTGTTAGGAATGGTCGTTCGCGTTTCCTCGATGTTCGGGCGCTACACCAACGCGCTGGCGGCCGCCGACCGGCAATTGGAATTGCTGCCGGACGATCCCTCGGCGCTGTTCAACAAGGGATTTGTCACGATGCAACTGGGCCGTTACGAACAGGCCGCGCCGCTTTTCACGCGCATTCTTTCGCTGCAACCGACCAATTACAACGCGCAGCTTTACCGCGCCATTGCCTACGTGAAAAGCGATCATCTGGACGAAGCACAGCAGGATTTTGAAAGCCTTCAAAAAGTTTTCCCGGACCGCAACGACGTGAACGGCGGCCTGGCCGAAGTTGCGTGGCGCCGCAATGACACGAATACTGCGATTCATTACTATCAAATGTGCGTCACCAACGTGCCGCCCGGCTCGCCGCAGGCGAAATTTTACAATCAACGGCTCGAAAGTCTCAAAACCAGTCCGCCCTGATCTGGATGCGGATCACACACGTCATCACACGTTTGATCGTCGGCGGCGCGCAGGAAAACACCATTTCCTCCGTCCTCGGCCTCCGAAAAAATCCCGCGTTTGAAGTGAATCTCATTTCCGGCCCGTCGCCCGGCCCGGAAGGCTCGCTGGAATCCACGTTCGCGAATCTGCCCGGAGTTTTGACTCTGGTTCCCGAACTCGTGCGTCCGGTTCATCCCTGGAAAGACTGGATTGCGCTGCGCCGCCTGACAAAAATTTTCCGCGCTGAAAAACCGCAGATCGTTCACACGCACAGCGGCAAAGCCGGAATTCTCGGACGCCTCGCCGCCGCGCGCGCGAATGTGCCAATCATCATTCATCACATTCACGGCCCATCGTTCGGGCCGTTTCAGGGCGCGCTTGCGAATTTGGTTTTCACCGCGGCGGAACGTTACGCCGGGCGCGTGACAACTCATTTTCTTTGCACCGCGAACGCGATGGCGAAATTGTATCTCGCGGCGGGAATCGGAACGCCGGAAATGTACACGCGCGTCCTGAGCGGTTTTCGCGTCGAATCTTTTTTGAATCCACCCGATTCCGCGCCGCTCCGGGCCAGATTGGGAATCGGCCCCGGCGATTTCGTCATCGGCAAAATCGGACGACTCGCTCCGCTGAAAGGCCACGCCGATCTGCTGCAAGCCGTTCGCGCGCTGTTGCCGCAAATTCCAAATGCGAAAATTCTTTTCATTGGAAGCGGCGCGTTGCGTTCGGGAATTGAAACTCAGGCGCGCGCGCTCGGGTTGGAACGCCATGCCATTTTCGCCGGCCTTGTGCGCCCGGAGGAAATGCCGCTTTATATCGCCGCAACGGATTGCGTCGCGCATTTGTCCCGGCGCGAAGCGCTTTCGCGCGCTTTGCCGCAGGCGCTGGCGACAGGCAAACCGGTGATTTCTTATGATTTCGACGGCGCGGACGAAGTTTGCATCGAAAACGAAACCGGATTTCTCGTCCGCACCGGCGACATTGCAACGGTGACAGATCGTTTGCTCCAACTCGCCAACGATCCGGACCTGCGCCGGCGACTCGGAAAACGCGGACAGGAAATGGTTGCGAAACAGTTCACCATCGAACACATGATTGAGCAGCAGTCGCAAATTTATATGACATTGGCCAAAGCCCGCGGCATTTCCGTTCCGTGAATTTCATCTTTCTTTATTTCATTGCTTTTGCCGCCGCGCTCGCCGTCGCGCTCATCGCGTTGCCGCTCTGGCGGAAAGGATGTCTCCGCGCCGGATTGGTGGACGATCCCGGCCATCGAAAAATCCATCACGAACCCGTTCCGCTCGCGGGCGGACTCGCGGTGATGACCGCGCTGGTTCTGCCCGCTGCCGCGGCAATCATCGCGATTTCAATTCCGTTGCCAATTCTCAATGCGGAAACAATTCGACTGCTCCGGCACGGCCTGCTCGTTCGTTGGCCCGAACTCACCGCAATTTTTCTCGGCGCGTTCGGAATGCTGCTCGTCGGCGTTCTGGACGACAAACATGAGTTGCGTCCGGCTGTGAAATTCTCCGGCCAATTTCTCATCGCGCTGCTCGTCGCCGCGTCCGGAATCCGAATTACACTATTCGTGCCTAACATAATTTTCAGCTATGTCGTGACGATTTTCTGGATTCTCACAGTGGTCAACGCGTTCAATTTTATGGACAACATGAACGGACTTTGCGGCGGACTGGGAGCGATTGGCGCGTTTTACTTCGCGCTGATTTCCGCCCACGCCGGACAATATCTGGTGGCGTTGATCGCATCGCTCGCCTGCGGCGCGCTGGTGGGTTTTCTTCCGTATAATTTTCCGCGCGCCAAAGCGTTTTTGGGCGACGCGGGCAGCCACCTCGTCGGCTATCTTCT
>DASSNZ010000402.1:0-13497 GCA_035701135.1 Verrucomicrobiia bacterium | reverse complement strand
GGCGCGGTTTCCGACGCGAAGGTCGAGGTGATTGTCCGCCAGAAACCGTTTTGGCATGTATGGCATGAACCGCGAAAATTCCGATGGCTTTACACCGACATGAACGACGGCAATTCGCCGTATGGACGTTACGGCGGCTGGTACGGCAGCGGCCAAATCATCACAAACGCGATTCTGAAAACCGACGCGACCGGAAAGGCCACGCTCAGATTCGACACGCCCGCGAACAATCAACAAGACCTCGAATTCGACATCGAAGCGCGCGTGACCGATGCGTCGCGCCGTGAAATTACCGGGAACGGTTCCGTGCGCGTAACGCGGCAAAGTTATTACGTGAACGCAAAACCGGAGCATAATCTGTATCGTCCGCAGGACAAAGTGACGGTGAATTTCAAGGCGCTGGATGCGAATGATCAGCCGGTTCAGACCGACGGAACCGTGAAAATCACGCGCGATTATTGGTTTGAAATCTGGCTCGCGCCCGACGGCCACGAAGTAAAAGGAAACGAACTGCGATTGCTCAAAGCCGCCAACAAAATCTGGCCGCCTCCGCCCGCGCGCCCGGACCAACGCGACTGGCGTTTGAAATTTCGCGGTTATCAGCATGATGACATTCTCACGCGCAGTTTGAAAACGGACACAAACGGCGAAGCGCAACTGAGTTTCACGCCGGAGCGCGAGGGATATTACCGCGTCGCGTGGGCAAGCAATGAGCGTTCTTCCGGCATCCTGCCGGAAGAACAAAAAACGAACTCCGGTGCCGAGACGCCGCCGGCACATTCGATTCAAGCCGAAACCGCCGTTTGGATCGCGAATAATTCAACCACCGAACTTGGCTATCGGCATGACGGCGTGGAAATCATCGCGGACAAAGACACGTTTCGCGTCGGCCAATCCGCGCCGGTGATGCTCGTGGCAAACACGGCGGACCGCTACGTTTTGTTCAGCGTCGAAGGCGAGGATCTTTACAATTATCAGCTCGTCCACATGAACGGCACGGTCAAACTCATTGAATTGCCGATTGAGGAAAAGCATGTGCCTAACATTTTTCTGAATGCGACGCTCGTGAGCGACCGGCAAATTTTTACGGACACAAAACAAATTGTCGTTCCGCCGGTAAAAAATTTCCTGACGGTGAACGTCAAACCGGATCGCGAAACATACGAGCCGCGCGATGAAGGCACGCTCACGATTTCGACAACGGACGACGCGGGAAAACCGGTTTCCGCCGAAGTCGCGGTCGGGCTGGTGGATGAATCGGTTTATTATATTCAGAACGATTACGCGGGTGATCCGAGGCAATTTTTCTTCGGGAAAAAACGCGCCGAGCAGGTTCAAACGCAAAGCACGATGAACCGGAAAAGTTATGCAAAGCTGGTTCCCTGGCAGAACGATCAATTGATTGATGAACGGGATAAGGAGGCGCGGGCTGTGCAAAATATAACCAATTCGGTAATACTTGATGAATCTGGTTTGAATGGCGGCGGAGGAATTGGAGGTGGAGGAGGCGCCGGATTTTTTAGCAGAAACCGATTTTTGGCGACTGGCGCGGCAAAAAGTTTACCAGTGGCAATGTTGGGGATCGCTCCGCAAGCGGCAACGCGCATGACTATTATTAATGAGCCGACGGGATTTGGCGCGCTTTTCAAAGAGAAACCCGCGTCGCCTCCGCCCGGAGAGGAACCGGCGGTCGTCGTTCGTTCGGATTTCCGTTCCACGGTTTTCTGGCAGCCGGATGTTTTCACAGATTCAAACGGCAAGGCGACGGTGAAATTCAAATATCCCGATTCCACGACAAGCTGGAAAGCCACGGCGCGCGCGGTGACTTCGTCGAATCAATTCGGTATCGCGGAGACCAATACGCAGACGCGGCAACCGCTTATTGTTCGCCTGCAAGCGCCGCGGTTTTTTGTCGTGGGTGATCTGGTTGCGGTTTCCGCCGTGCTGAACAACAACACGGACGATCCAATGCAAGTCACGCCGGAGTTGAGCGCGGACGGATTGGTCGTCAGCGGGATTTTTCAAAACGGAAATTTTGTGAAGGGAGAACAACCTTCGAATCTCACGGTTCCGGCTCATGGCGAGGCGCGGCAGGATTGGGCGGTCAGCGTGCAAAATCCGGGTCGGGTGAAACTTAAAGTGATTGGCCGCGCCAAAAAATACGCCGATGCGATGGAAAAAAATTTCACCGCTTACGAACACGGCATCGAAAAATTTATTTCAAAATCCGGCAAGGCGCGCGGCGGCGATGTCACGGTGAAACTCGATCTGTCGCGCGAGCGAAAAACCAATTCCACATCGCTGACCGTTCAAGTCACGCCGAGCCTGGCCGTGACCATGCTCGACGCGCTGCCGTATCTTATCAATTATCCGTACGGCTGCACGGAACAGACCATGAGCCGTTTTCTGCCCGCAGCGATTACCGCGAAAACGTTGCGCGATCTGGGTTTGAAACCGGAAGACGTCATGGGCCGCGTGTTTGGCGGAATTGAAAAACGTGCTGTCGGCGTCCCGCCGGCAGGTTCTTCCGGCAAAATGCCGGAAGCACGATCGGAAAGCCATTTGGACGAACTCGGTGAAATCGAAAAAGCGAGTCTCGACCGCCTTTATGATTTTCAACACAACGACGGCGGCTGGGGCTGGTGGAAAGAAGGCGAGAGCGATCATTGGATGACGGCTTACGTGGTTTGGGGAATGTCGCTCGCGCGCGAGGCGGGCGTTGAAATCAAATCGGATGTTTTGCAACGCGCCGCGAAATACCTGGAGGAACATCTGGTCGAAGAAGAACAAAATTTTGATATGCAGGCGTTCATGTTGCACGCGCTGGCGGCTTACCGGAATTCACAGAAGGAAACAAAGCTGACGGAATTTGAAGACAAAGCATTCAATAATCTTTGGAACAACCGCGCGCAACTCAACGCCTACACGCGCGCGCTGCTCGCCTTGAGCGCGCATGATTTTGGAAAAACGAACGAAGCGAAAATCCTCATCGCAAATCTTGAAAATGGCGTCAGCCGCGATGAACGGCCGGACACGTCTGTTCTGATAAAACCCGGAACCCGAAATCCGAAACCCGAAACCCTTTTGGGAACTGCGCATTGGGGCGAGGACGGAATTTACTGGCATTGGTCCGACGGCGGCGTGGAGGCGACGGCGTTTGCGCTGCGCGCGATGCTGGCCATTGATCCCACCAATCAACTCGTTGAACCGGTTTGCAATTGGCTGATTAAAAATCGTCGCGGCGCGCAATGGAACAGCACGCGCGAAACGGCGATTGTCGTGCTGGCGCTGAACGATTATTTGCGCGCGAGCGGCGAATTGAAAAGCGATCTCGAATATGAGTTGCTCGTGAATGGTCATTCGATTGCGAAAAAGAAAATCAGCGCCGCGGATGTTTTCAACGCGCCGAGCCGGTTTGCGATTGATCCGAAACTGATTCGCGACAGCAACGAAATCCGCATAGTCCGCACCGGCGGCGACGCGCCGATTTATTTTGCCGCAGAGGCGAAATTTTTCAGCACCGAGGAACCCGTCACGCCGGCTGGAAATGAGATTTTCGTGAAGCGCGATTACTACAAACTCGTCAGCCGCCCGACGTTGCTCAAAGGCTACGTTTATGATCGCGAGCCGTTGCGCGACGGCGGCAGCGTGAAAAGCGGCGAGCGAATCGAAACCGTGCTGACGATCGAGGCAAAAAATAATTACGAATATCTCATGTTCGAGGATTTGAAACCGGCGGGATTTGAAGCGGCGGAAATTCGCAGCGGCGAATCGCTGTTCGCCAAAGAACTGAAAAGCGGCGCCGCAGCGAAAATCGAAAACCAGAACTTCGAACCCGAAGCGGAGGATTTCACCGGCCGCACGCGCTGGGTTTATCAGGAATTGCGCGACCGGAAAGTGGCGTTGTTCCTGGACAAATTGCCGCAAGGCGTCTGGCAAATCCGTTACGAAATGCGCGCGGAAACGCCGGGGAAATTTCACGCCTTGCCCGTTGTCGGCAAGGCAATGTACGTGCCGGAGATTCGTTGCAACGGCGCGGAAATCCGAGTCCAGGTTGAAGACGATGCGCATTGAACGTTCCGCGCGCAAAGCGATTTTAATTAACGCAGAGACGCAAAGACGCAAAGGTTCGCTGAGGGATAAACTGAAAAATTTTTCTCTGCGATTCTTTGCGCCTTTGCGTCTCCGCGTTAAAAATTTTCAAGTAAAAATTTTTCTCTAATAAAATTTCATTTCGCGCGTTGTCATTATTGAAAACGCATGTTGGACTGACGCCGCAAACATCGTGGACGAAAACAATTCAACACAGGCCGACTGGGTTCATGCGGCGCTTCGCGAATACGAAGGCCCGCTGATCCGGTACGCCGCGCAACTCACCGGCGATCTGGACCGGGCGCGCGACGTGGTTCAGGACACATTTGTCCGGTTGTGCGCGGAAAAGCGGAGTCGCGTGGAAAATTGCCTTGCGCAATGGCTGTTCACCGTTTGCCGGAATCGCGCGCTCGACATGCTGCGAAAGGAAAAACGAATGTCCGCTTTAAGCGAAATGGATCTGGAATCGTGCGAAAGCCGCGAGCCATCGCCCGCGGCAGTTGCCGAACGAAACGAAAGCGCGAGCCACGTTTTTCGATTGCTCGCCACGCTTCCGCCAAACCAGCGCGAAGTCGTCCGGCTGAAATTTCAGAATGGATTGAGTTACCAGGAAATCAGCGCGATCACCCAATTGAGCGTGACCAACGTCGGATTCCTGCTTCACACGGCGATCAAAACCATCCGCCAGCGGCTGAATGCCGAAGCGAAACCGGCGGCAAACATTTTAAGGAGCGGCTTATGAAATTGAATCCGGATGATCCGCGCCTGACGGCTTACGCGCTGGGCGAATTGAATGCGGACGAACGGGCCGAAATCGAAACAGCGCTTCGCGAAAACCCGGAATGCCGCCGGGCCGTGGAAGAAATCCGGCAGACGGCCGCGATGTTGTCCGGGAATTTCGCGAAGGAAAGTTCTCCGAAACTTTCGCAAGAACAACGCAACGCAATCGAAGAACAATTGCATTCGGGGAAAATTATCGTGTTTCAAGGACGAAGGATTTTTTCGACCGCCGGAATTGCGGCCATTGCCGCGAGCGTCATGTTTTTGATTGCGTGGCAGTTTGATTTTTTCGGATGGCACGGCCGAACGGAAAAAATGGCCGGGAAAACCGAATCGGTTCGCCGACTCGAATTGCAAGCCGGCAATGGCGATAAAACCAAAACCAGAATCGCGGAGGAATTGAAGCCGGCCGCTGAAGCGAATCGGCCGCCGAACTCTTCAGTGATTCAAAAGGAAAATAATCCGACTTTTTCCGAAAATTCTTTTTCCGGAGCGTCCAATCGCAAAACCGAAAACATCGCGGTTTTAGACAAAATGGTTCCGCCCGCGCCGGTTGCCGCGCCGGCGGAATCTCCGGCGACAGTGAGGGAAAAAAAAGATGTTCTTTCAAGTAATGTTGCCGATAAAAATAGGGTCAATCCCACAACGGCTTCGCCAGCCAATTCAATTTTTTTAAACGCGGGCCAGTTGTCGGGCGACGTTTTTATGCCCGGGGCTAACAGCGAAATTCAGCCGGTCAGTACCGGCGAAGCGCTAAGTTTCAATCAAACAATGGCTGAAAACAGCGTGGAGAATTCACTGCTCGGGATTGTTAAAGGATTCGGCGGCGGCGTGGGAGGAAATAGCGTTGGAAGTCCGGCTCAGACGTCCTCTTCCGTTGTAATCCGCCCAACTCCCGCTTTCCAAAATCAAATCGCAGCCGCGGGAGAAGTTACGAGCGATTCAACGCCGCGCGGCATTTACGATGATGACGTAAAACAGAAACTCTCTCGATTTTTCCGCCTTCAGACGCAATCTGAAATCACAGGCAATTCCGAAACAGCCACGTACCCGCATCTGGAGGACAATTCATTTCTCACCGCGCGCAATCATCCGCTTTCCACGTTTTCAATTGATGTGGACACGGCGTCGTATGCGAACGTGCGCCGGTTTTTGAACGAAGGCCGGATGCCGCCGCGCGACGCGGTGCGCATCGAGGAATTGATCAATTATTTTCATTACGATTATCCGCAGCCGCGCGGCGACGCTCCGTTTTCCGCGAATATCGAAATCGCCGGTTGCCCGTGGAATCCGGAACATCGGCTGGTGCGAATCGGATTGAAAGGCCGCGAGGTCGCGCGCGGGAAACGTCCGCCAAGCAATTTCGTTTTTCTCATTGATGTGTCCGGCTCGATGGCGCCGCGCGAACGCTTGCCGCTCATCAAACAAGCCTTGCGCGAGCTGGTAAAAAAAATGACGGAAAACGACCGCGTGGCGATTGTGGTTTACGCGAGCGAAGCCGGGCTGAAACTTGAATCCACTTCGTGCGCGGACAAGGAAAAAATTCTCCAGGCAATTGACGATCTCGGCGCGGGCGGCTCGACGAACGGCGGCGACGGAATTCGCCAGGCGTATCGTGTTGCGGAAAATAATTTCATCAAGGGCGGCGTGAACCGTGTGTTGCTTTGCACCGACGGCGATTTCAACGTCGGAATGACGGACCAGAATGAGTTGGTCCGGATGATTCAACAAAAAGCGCGGAGCGGTGTTTTCCTCACAACCCTCGGCGTCGGAACCGATAATTACAAGGACGCGCTGATGCAAAAATTGGCCGACAAGGGAAACGGAAATTATTTTTATCTCGATTCGCTGGAGGAGGCGCAGAAGGTTTTGATTGATCAGATGAACGGCACGCTCGTGACGATTGCGAAGGACGTGAAAATTCAAATTGAATTCAATCCCGCCACGGTGAATGCGTATCGTCTGATTGGTTACGAAAAGCGGCTGTTGCGAAAAGAGGATTTTAATAACGACGCCAAGGATGCCGGGGAAATCGGCGCGGGCCATACCGTCACCGCGCTTTATGAAATCGTTCCCGCAGGCCGGGAAATTCGCGGCGCGGTGGACGATTTGAAATATCAGGAAAGTCCAATGTCCAATGTTCAAAGTCCAATGTCGAAAGAAGAAAAAGCGGAGCGTTACGCGAGTGATTCAAGCAAAGAATTGCTCACGCTGAAATTGCGCTACAAACAGCCGGATGGAAAAACGAGCACGCGCCTGGAATTTCCGGTGACGGACAAAGGCGGACGATTCAGCCGCGCGTCAAAGGATTTTCAATTCGCCGCGTCCGTGGCGGAATTCGGAATGCTGTTGCGCGATTCGGAATTCAAAGGCGATTCGTCCTACGACAATGTTCTGGAAATTGCGCGGGCATCAAAAGGCGCGGATGAAAACGGCTATCGCGCCGAATTTCTGAACCTTGTGAAAAAGGCGAAGGAATTGGATCGCGGCGCACGTTAAATTACCCGAGTCGCGGCAGGGCGCGTCACTCCCGGCGCGCCTTTTTGAATTTGCCAAGCTGCGGGCGCACGGAGTGACGCGTCCTGCTTTTTTGCGTGAATTTTTTCGGGCGCGGCGGAGTCTTACCGCAAATCAGTTGCCGGGCGTTCGCGCCTGCGGCACTGTAATATCCGCATGTCTGTACGCGAAGCGCAGGAATCGTCGTTGCGTCCCGGCCGGCTTGAATTTTCAAGAGTGGCCTGGGCGATCGTGCTTTCGCTCGCGCTGCATCTCCTCATTTTTGGCGGCTACAAGATCGGTGAAAAATTCAATATCTGGCAATCGCTGCATCTGCCGATCTGGATGCAAAAAGCAAAACCGCTTTCCGCCGTCGCAATCAAAAAAAACGAAGCCGCGCAAATCGCTCGGGAAGTTCCGCTGGTTTTCGTGGACGTAAATCCACGGGTCGCCACGCCGGAAGCTCCGAAGGACGCGAAATTTTATTCCGATAAAAATTCCAAAGCCGCCAATCCGGACGCGGAAAAAGAAACCGGCATTCCGAAAATCACCGGCGAGCAGACTCAGGTTGCAAAAACCGAAGATGTTCCGCGCTCGAAATTCGACAAGCTGCAACCGGCGTTTCCCAAACCGCAACCCGATGAACCCGCCGAACAGGCGAAACCGAAATCTCCCACGCCCGGCGATCTGACGATGGCGAAGCCGGACGTCACGTTGCGTCCGGACAAGGGAACCGACGAGCACACGCGTCCGCGCACGATCAAGGAAGCGTTGATGCGCCAGAACCGAAATCAATTGGCCGGACAAAAAATGAAACAGAAAGGCGGCGTGAACCGTTTGTCCATGACATCGCTCGACGCGAAAGCGACGCCGTTCGGCGCGTACGACGCGGCGTTTATCGAATCCGTAGAGGATCGTTGGTTTGGATTGCTCGACAATATGAGTTACAACGGTTATCGGCGCGGCAGGGTTGTTTTGCAATTTCGCTTGAATTACGACGGGCGCATCACTGATATGAAGGTCGTGGAAAATACCGTTGGCGAAACGCTCGGTTTGCTCTGTCAGAAAGCCGTGCTCGATCCCGCGCCATTCGAAAAATGGCCGAGGGAAATGCGGCTGATGGTGGACAAGGATTATCGCGAAATCCAATTCGCCTTTTATTACAACTGAACGCGGCGGCGCGAAAAACGGTCACAGGAATTTATCATGGAATTATTTGTTTACGGATTGCTGATTGCGACGTCGGTCATCGGACTGGCCTTCATCGTGGAACGCGGCTGGGCGTTGCGCTGGAACAAAGTTGTCCCGCCGGAAATCACGGCGGCGGTGGAATCCTGCCAGACGCCGGAGGACGTGCCGATGCTGAAACGCGTTTGCCGGCAGCACGATTCGCCGTTGAGCCGGCTGCTCCTGCTGGCCGCCGAACGTCTGGATTGGCCGAAGGATGACAACGTGGACGCGCTGCAAACGCGCGCGCGGCATGAAATCGTCCGCCTCGAACGCGGATTGGTCGTGCTGGAAATTATTGTCGGCATCGCGCCGCTGCTCGGTCTGGTCGGGACCATTGTCGGAATGATGGCCGTATTTGGAAATGTCGGTCAGGCCGGTTTGAATGACGCGGCGAAACTCGCCCAGGGCATCGCGCTGATTCTTCGCGCGACATTGGCCGGATTGCTCATTGCGATTCCGTCGCTGATTTTCTGGAGTTATTACACGAAAAAAGTCGAGATGCTCGCCGTTGAAATGGAAACGCTTTGCGATGAATTTGTCCGGCGGCAATATCGGGGAGATAAATTGGTTAAATAGGATTTCAATGAGCTTTCAGCCAAACTGCCAGTTAACCCGTTTGAGCAACTATCACCGATCACCTGATTAACCGATTTTCAACGATGCACTTTTTTGTTCGCAGACGCCGCCAGACGCCAGCCGTCATTATCGTTGCGCTGATTGATGTGCTGATCGTGCTGCTGATTTTTCTGATGGTAACGACGACGTTCAAACAGCAGGCTGCGTTGCGGCTGGCATTGCCGGAATCAAGCCAGGCAAAAAAAACCGGCGCGAACGAAAACGCGCCCGTGGTCGTGAGCATAGACGCGAAGGGAAATTTGCGCTGGGGACCGGACGCGCTGCCGGTCACGGACGAACGGCTCAAACAGGAACTCGTCGCGACCGCCGCGAAAAATCCGGATCAACGCCTCGCGATCAGCGCGGATAAAAACGCGCCGTTCGGCCAGATCGTGAAAGTGATGGACGCCGCGAAAGAAGCAAACATCAAAATTGTCAGCGCGTTTACGAAAGAAGCAAAGCCGTGATTTCATGAAGTCACGGCCGCACCGCTTTCAGTTTCATCAATGTGACCTGGCGTTTTTTAAAACGCTTGGCGCGGACGCACGCCACTATTTCTCGACGCGACGTTCGCTTTTCAGCTAAAATAAATTCCGATGGATGCCAACAATCTCATTGATGGATTGATCATGTATATCGGGCTGGTCGTGCTGCTCACGTTCCACGAGTTTGGCCATGCCTGGACCGCGTTGAAGTGCGGCGACGACACCGCAAAATTGCAGGGCCGCGTTTCGCTGAATCCGCTCGCGCACATTGATCCGATTGGAACGGTCGTCATTCCGCTGCTTGCCATTTTTCTCGCGATGCGCGGTTCCATTGCCGCCGGATTCTTGATCGGCTGGGCGCGGCCCGTTCCGGTCAATGTGTATAATCTTCGCAATCCGCGTGTGGACGACATTCTCGTCACGATCGCGGGTCCGGGAATGAACGTGCTGCTGGCAATTCTGTTGTTGGCCGCCGCGCGAATCGGCGCGATGGCAGGTGTGCAGGGAATGGTTACGATTTGCGGAGAATGGGCGTTTGTGAGCTTGTTGCTTTGCTTTTTTAATCTGATTCCGATTCCGCCGCTGGACGGATCGCAAATTGTCCGAAGCCTGTTCCGAATCAGTTACGAATCGTATCATCAGTTCGCGCGTTACGGTTTCATCATTCTGATTCTGGTCATTCAGATTCCGTTTGTTCAACTCGCGATCGGCGCCATGACTTACAAATCGTGGGCTGGCATTGGCGGATTATTTGGGATGCACCTGAGTTGAAAAACCGCACAAAGTTTTTGCGGTTCGGCTGAATTCTTGGTCTGCCCGAACAATGCAGCGGAAAAATTCCCAACACGGATGAACACCGATTCACACGGAAAACAGAATCAAATGGAAAAACGGTGATTCACCAACCGTGAGCTTCTCTGACCGCCTGAAAAACAGTGTTCACGCGTTCTGAATTCGTGTGAATCTGCGTTCATCTGTGGTTTTAACCGAATTGTCCGATTTAAGTTATCGCGTGTATCGGCGAATCGCCGTTTGCCACCACGACGCCAGATCGTCGGATGAGCGGATCCATGCCTGACGATGCAACCACGACATGACCTGGGCGTCGGACAAGACGAGCAATTTTTCCTGGCCATTCAATTCTTCCGGGCCGCGTTTCAGCAGTTTTTCGCCGAGTTCGCGAACGTGAGATTGTCCCACGCCTAACTTCGCCAGCGCCTCGCGATATTCCGGGTTCAAACCTTTTTCGCGCAGGAGTGAAACATGAATCGCGCTGACATACGGATCGAGAACCGCTTCGGCGATACAGGCATCCGAAGCGCGTGGCGCCACGACGCCGGATTTTTCGAGCAATGCCATTCTCATGCGAATCGTGTCCAGTTCCGGTGGCGGCAAAATTTCCTCCGGCGTTAAAAATAATCCGAGATTTCGCGCGCGCGTCCCGAGGCTCGGACGACTCGTGAAAACGCTCAATGGAATGGAGAGGGCCATTCCCACCAGAACCGGCATGAACCACCAGAACGCCGGATGATCCATGCGCCAGACGGCGTATCCCCAGATGATTCCGATCAAGGTGTGGCTCCAGTGCTGTCGAATCGCCAGCGACCATGGAATTCCATTCGCCGTGCGCCGTTGCGTTCCCCAATGCACGCCCATGCCGAGCAGAATGGTGACCACGAATTTCGAGTGCCAGAGCATTTGCAGCGGCGCGTGCAGCGACGAAAAAATGGTTTCGCCTACGGCGCTGAAAACCGCGCAACGCATTCCGCCGAAACCACGCTGGCGATTGCGATCAAACGCCAGATCCAGCAGCGCCAGAAATTTCGGCAGAAACAAAACCGCCATGCAAATGATGAAAATGAGCAGCGCGTGTTCGGTGCCGCTCAGATTGTGCAGCCACGGCGTGAACGCGCCCACGGTAATTTCCGAAAGCCCCGTGTGTTCCTTGTAATACAACGCCCAATTGAACATCAGCAAAAACAACAGCCAAAGTGGACTGGCCAGATAACCGAAAATTCCCAGCAACAGATGAATCCGGCTGACGCCGCGCAAACCGCGCGCGAAAAGCACCATTCCGTGCTGCATGTTTCCCTGGCACCAACGGCGGTCGCGCTGCGCATTTTCGATCATGTCCTGCGGCTGTTCCTCGTAACTGCCTTCCAGATCGTACGCGAACCAGACCTGCCAATTTTCCTTCAGCATCAGCGCCGCTTCCACAAAATCGTGGCTCAGAATTTGTCCGCCAAACGGTTTGCGTCCGGGCAGATGCGGCAGATCGCAATATTGCATGAATGGATCGGTGCGGATAATCGCGTTGTGTCCCCAATAATTTCCAAAGCCTTGCGTCCAGAAGTTAAGGCCCGCGATGAAAATGGGCGCGTAAAGACGATTGGCAAATTGCTGAATTCTGCCAAAGAGCGATTCCGCGTTCACGAGCGCGGGAACGGTCTGAATCATTCCGGCGTTCGGGTGCGTTTCCATCAACTTCACCAGATCCACAACGGTTTCGCCGCGCATAATGCTGTCGGCGTCGAACACGATGAAATAGCGATAGCGCCGGCCCCAGGTGCTGAGAAAATCCCGGATGTTGCCGCTTTTTTTTCCTTCATTGATCACGCGGCGGCGATAATAAATCCGCCCGAGCGCGTCCAGTTCGCGAACCAGATCGCACCAGCGTTGTTCCTCCTCGACCCATTTGTCGGGATCGGTTGAATCGCTGAGAATAAAAAAATCGAAATGCTCAATCTGCCCGGTCCGTTCCAGCGAAAGAAACGTCGCGCGCAATCCTTCCAGCACGCGGGCGACTTCCTCGTTGTAAACCGGAAAAACAATCGCAGTGCTGACGCCTTCGATGCTTTTGCCGTGAAAATCCGCCTGACGCGTAATGCGGTCGGAATCGCCTAACACGCGCAAAACGAAACCCGCGATGCCGTGCATGCAACCGATGGAAATCAGCAGAAAAAGCAGAACGAACAGGACAAGCAGAATCGTGCTCGAATTGTTCCAGCCGCTCCGCCAAAGCAAATCGGCAAACAGCATGGAAACCAAACCCGTCAGCGCCATCGCCGAAGAATAAAAAATAAAAAGCCGAAAGCCCCGGCCCTCCGGACGCGCCGGATGAATAATCAGTTCCCGTTTCGTTTTCGCGATTTCAATCGCCGGCTCGGTTTTCACGACGTGCAAATTCTCTGCGCCATAAAATCGCGGCGGAACGCCAAAACATCAACACAATCTGTTACCCATCAGAACCGGGAAAATTATTCCAGATTTTCTTCAGCGTTCAGCGTTCGGTGTTCGATGTTCGATGTTCAATGTTTCCGATTCTCCGTTCAAAGCCCGTTCAGCACATCAATCAATTGTCGCAACCGCCCGTAATCCCGGCGATTAAACCCGAACGCGATTCGCGGCAATTCCACGTGATCGTCGTCCTCAAGTTCCTCCGGCGTGGCGGAAATCGGATGAATTGCCGGGCCGATCACAATGTCCGCAAAATCTTCGTTCAGCGCTTCAATTGCCGTGGGCGATGGCGCGTGCTTGAGGCGGATGACGAACAAGTCCTTCACGAATCGCGTGGAATGGAAATTCCGATAAAAGCGCGTGATGATTTTCACCGCTTCATCCGTGTCGTCGGTGATGCGATACAGATTCAGGTCGTCCGCCGAAATCAATTGATCGCGGAGCAGGTGCTCGCGGATATGTTTGTCCCACGTTTTCCAATACGTTCCGCCCGGCCGATCCACCAGCACGAGCGGCATCAACTGGCTTTTGCCCGTCTGCATGAGCGTCAGCGCCTCGTAGC
>DASSNZ010000401.1:0-18230 GCA_035701135.1 Verrucomicrobiia bacterium | reverse complement strand
ACGAGTGTTTTGAGAATGGCGCTTTCTGTTTCTGTCATGCGAACATTGATATTGATAACGCGTTTTGAAGATTCCTCCAAATCGCGTTTTAAAAGGGAAGATGCGCCGCGAGATTGGCGACGGCATTTTCCAGCCCGGGAAATTTGCCCTGCAAATACCATGCGGTGACAAAACACGGCAGGCCGGAAATGATGATGAGCAGCAAAACGCTCATCAGATAAAGCCCGAACGCGTGCGGCGGATCCGGCTCCATCACGCGCGGAATTCCGTGATACAGTGTCGCCGCGGAAAGGAAAATTCCGACCGCCCAAGCAAACCACGGAGAAACCGGCGGCAGCGCGACAAACACCCGCATCAACAGCAGCGGCCCCAGACCGAACGCCGCGACGGTGAAGGATTGGCGGAACGTGTGCCGCCCGTGAAATGTGTCGCCGAGCGAGCGAATCACCCAGGCGAGAACGAACAGAACGGCGAGCGTGATCAATACTCGTCCGATTTCGAAAACAACAACCTGCGACAAGGGAAACCGGACGTATTGCGGCATTTTGCCGCGCGATTTTCCCCAGAACGCAAGGCCGTATCCTTCCACCGCCGAGACGATGATCAGGAACGGCAAAAAGTATCCTGACAAAATGGTAATCCAGTTTCGTCTCACGCCCGCAATCTGTTCCCATGTCGGCGCCGGAAGAAAAATCAGGAATAAAGCCTTAATCATGCGCGGCCATTGATAATGACAAGTCGCGCCGGTTTCAATCAAAACCGCGAGCCTGTGAGGAAATTTTGTCGCCGGGAAAATCCGCCGAACCTCATTGCGCAAACGATAAAACGGAGATTAACTTGCCTCATGAAGACGATTGCGAAATGGCGCGGGTTGCGAAATGCGCGGGCGATTTGCGCCGCGCTCGCGGCCATTTTTCTTATCGGCTGCGCGACGCATCGCATTGATTGGTCGGCGCGCGTGGGAAATTACACGTACGATCAGGCCGTGCTGGAACTCGGGCCGCCGGACAAGCACGCGGAATTGCAGGACGGCACGATTGTCGCGGACTGGCTGACAAATCGCGGGCGCATTTATTCGTATCCGGCGCAGTACGAAGGTTATCCGTATTGGCGTCCGTATTCGAGCGCGCCGGCGGTTGTGGATTCGCCGGATTATTATTTGCGTCTGACGTTCGGGCCGGATCACAGATTGAAAAGCTGGAAAAAATTCGCCAGATGATTTCGCACTTTCGCAGCCGCGTTGGCCATGATTAACTCGGCGCGATGAACGTTGACCTCGGAATCTGGGAAAAACTCACGCGCGTGGTGATTTTCCTGTTCGTGCTGGCGCTGCTGCTGGTGGTCGGCAAATGGTATCTTCCGCTGATTCAACAAAACGAGCGTTACCGAAGCGAAATTCTCCGGCTCGATGTTCAAAAGCAACAACTCGAACAAACCAATCGTCAACTGAAAGCCGCCGCCGATGCGCTGCGTTACGATCCAAAAGCCGTCGAACGTCTCGCGCGCGAACGGCTAGGCTACGCGAAACCGGGCGAGACGGTGGTGCGATTTGAAGAAGCGCCGACGAATCAAACGGCGCAGTAGAGCAGGGGAGTTGATGGAAACATCGAATGTTGAACACTGAACACTGAACGTCGAACACCGAACATTCAACATTGAAAGAGAACAGTTCGGAAAGTCCTGAAATGAACCGTTTTTTTGAAATTTAAAATCGCTCGGCGTTTAAAACAGCCGAGTCCATGATCAGTTCAAAAATTCGACGTTCGGTGTTCAGTGTTCAATGTTCGATGTTGCTTCAATCTTTCCCTTTCATTGGCGCAAATCCCGTTGACCGTCCGGCGCGGTGAACTTACGTTTGCCGCGTGCAAAAGGGAAATGCCACCACGATCGAGTCGCCTCACGTGCGGTTTTTTTTGCGCGCGCCGCTGCCGCGTTCCTTCACAAATTTCCTCGGGCGAAAACTCCTCCGTTTTCTGCTGACGGTTCGAGGACTTGGCGCGTTTGCGTTGATTACTCTGGGCGTGATGCTCACGAAATTTCGCGTCGCCGGACGCGTGATTCATCCGCTGGTTTTTTCACAAATCGCGCGGTCCGGATTGCGATTGCTGCCGATGTTTTTGTTTCTCGCGGCGGCGCTGGGTTTTGTCGTCATCGGCCAGACCGTTTCGCAACTCGCGCGTTTCGGCGCGATCAATTATCTGGGCACGATCATGGTCACTGTGGTGGTGCGCGAAATCGGTCCGCTGCTGGCGGCGTTGCTCGTGCTGGTGCGCGTCGGCGCTGCGAATGTGATTGAACTCGGCACCGCGCGGGCGATGGGCGAAGTCGAGGCGCTCGAAGCCTTGGGAATTGATCCGGTGCATTATTTCGTCGCGCCGCGCGTGATTGGAATGGCGGTGGGAATTTCCGCGCTGACGGTTTATCTGATTCTTGCCGCGCTGTTGAGCGGTTACCTTTGGGCATTTCTCCAGGATGTTCCGTTGTTGCCCGGCGAATATTTCCGGCAACTCGCCCGTTCGCTGACCGGGCTGGATTTCGCATTGCTTGCAATCAAAACCGTTTCGTTTGGATTTATTATTTCCATTGTGACGTGTTACCACGGGCTGGCGCAGCCGCTCCGATTGGAGGAAGTTTCTTGCGCCACCGTTCGCGCCGTCGCGCAAAGCGTCATTGCCTGCGTGATGCTCGATGCGTTGTTCATGATAATTTATCTCATTGTCTAATGAGTCTTTCGTCCACAACTCCGGAAAATCTGCCGATCCAAATGCGCGGCGTGTCGGTCGGTGCGATGCGTGATGCCAATCTGACTGTTTTGGACGGCGTGAATTGGACGGTTGCGCCGGGAGATTTCTGGGTGATCGGCGGATTGCAGGGTTCGGGAAAAAGCGATTTTTTGCTGATGACGGGCGGACTGATGTCGCCGTTGGAGGGGACGTATTTTTTGTTTGGCGGGAAGATGCCGATTTTTGAGGACGCGCGATTGCGGGAGCGTTTGCGAATGGGAATTGTGTTCGACGGCGGACAACTTTTAAATCATCTCACGATTTCCGAAAACATCGCGCTGCCGTTGCGTTATCATCGCAATCTCACCAAAGCTGAAGCGGAAACGGAGGTTCGCGGAATGCTGGAAGTGACCGAACTCGCGCCGTGGGCCGACAGCACGCCGGGCGCGATTGGACGCAACTGGCGCAAACGCGCCGGGCTGGCGCGGGCGCTGATGTTGAAACCCGAAGTGTTGTTGCTCGATAATCCGCTCGCCGGCTTGGATGTGCGGCATCGCGTATGGTGGCTGAATTTTCTGCGCGAATTTTCCGAAGGTCACGAATGGATGAATCGCAGTCCGACAACGATTGTGGTCACCGCGGATGATTTGCGGCCCTGGCGAAATCGCGCGCGGCATGTCGCGGTTTTGAAAGACAAACGATTTCTTGTGTTGGGAAACTGGGCGGAAGCGCTGAAGGCGAACGATGAATTGATTCAGGAATTTTTTACCGGCGCGCAGACGGATTGAGCGGAATTTTATCTAACAAATTACTTGATCACTTAATCACAAAATCCAAATGGCTCTCCAGGATTTAACACCGCAATTGCGCACGCGCCTCAGCCGGATGGAACGCGCGGTCGGCTGGTTCGTGTTGTTCGCCTTCGTCCTGCTTGTTCTGGGATTTGGGTATTACGTTTATACGACGGCGCAGCGCAAAGGCTGGTTTCTCACGAAAATCACCTACCAGACTTCCATCAGCAGCGGCGCGGGATTGAAGATCGGCGATCCGGTGAAATTGATGGGTTTCGACGTGGGAGAAATCACGGAAATCATTCCGAATGATCCTTACGCTCCTTACAACATCACCGTGCGGTTCCGAATCAAGAAACCGAATTACGGATATATCTGGAGCGATTCCACGGTGAAAGTCGCCGGCGGAGATTTGCTGGGCAATCGTTATCTCGAAGTCACGAAAGGAATCGGCGGCGTTCCCGCGGTTCATGAAACGACAAACAAAGTCGCGGATGGAATTCTGATTCAGCATTATTACAACGAAAGAAAAAAGGAATTGTCGGCGAGCTTCACCAATCACATGGCGCTGCTCCGCGCGTTGAACGAGGACGCGCGGAAAAATGTCTCGCTTTACTATACCAATCTCGGTTCGCGCCCGTTCTGGCTGCACCCCGAGGAATCCGCCGCCGTCACCGAGCGTCTGGAAAAACTGGTTGGACAGGCCGAAGCCGCATTGCCTAACATCTTGAGTCTGACCAATCAGCTTGCGGAAGTTTTGTCCAACAGCGCGCGTCTCACCGCGAATTTGAGCGAAGTCGCCGCGAACGCGCGTCCCGCCGCCAGCAATCTGGCGCTCGCCACGGCGCATCTGGATCAGCCCGGCGCACTGGGCGAATGGCTTTTGCCGACGAACATCAACCAGAAACTCAATTCCGTTCTCGGCGGCGCGGATTCCACATTGACGGTCGCAAATACGAATCTCGCAATGCTCGCGAGCAATTTGAATCAAACGCTTGAGCATCTGTCCGACATTACGAGCAACCTGAATTATCAGGTGCAAATGAACACCAACGTCCTTGGCCGGATTTCCAAAACAGTGATGGACGCCGATGATTTTGTGCAAGGGTTGAAACATCACTGGCTCCTGCGCTCGGCTTTCAAGAGCGAGCAAACCAATTCTCCGCCGCGCGCTCCGGTTCAGCCCTTGAAATCGCCCCGGGCAAAAGGCGCGCGTTGAATCCTCTTTGAAGGTGAATCCGCGGAATTGCCCTTCGTTGAAATGAGTTCGTAAACGCTTGACAATGGAATCAATTGAGACTATGATTTGTCTCAAATGAGAAAACCGTCGGCATCAGCCATTTATCGCACGAAGAAAAATCCGGCGTCACCAGCGGGAGGCGTGGTTAATTACTACGTTCACGAAGCGCCGAAAGAAAGCGCGTTTCGGGATGTCGCCACTCCTTATCTCGTCAAAAAACTGGAAGCCGGACTGCCGGTGGCTGAACTGGACGAATTGCAGCACAGCCTGGATCTGCCCACCGAAAAACTCGCGCCCATGCTGGGAATTTCCAAAGCGACTTTCCATCGCCGCAAGGGCGCGGGCGAAAAGCTCGAGAGTTCCGTGTCGGATCGGGTGGTGCGTTTTGCGCGATTGCTTGGCAAAGCCATTATGGTTTTTGGCGAGGATGACGCGAGGCGATGGTTGAACTCGCCCCAATTCGGCCTGGGCGGCGCGGTGCCGCTGGAGTTTGCGAAAACCGAAGTTGGTGCGCGCGAAGTGGAAAACCTGCTGGGTCGCATCGAGTACGGGGTTTATTCGTGAGAATCACCGGCTGGCGGATCGTGCCGGAGAACCGGGCGGGCGCGGCTTTCAGTGGCGAGGGCGCGAGGCTTTACGGCGGACGCTGGAATTCCGCGGGCGTGCCGATGGTTTATGCCGCCCAGCACCAATCGCTCGCCGCGCTGGAGGTCCGCGTTCATATTGATGCGGCTGTAAAATTTAAAACGTATAAATGCTTTGCGTTCCATTTTGACGACCGGCTGATGGAAATTTTTCGCGTTGATTTGCTGCCCGAAAACTGGCGGGAAGAACCGCCGCCGCCTTCGCTCCAGCGGCTTGGCGATGATTGGGCGCGCGCTGGAAAATCAGCGATTCTGGCCGTGCCGAGCGTAATCATTCCGGGCGAACTCAATTATCTGATCAATCCCGCGCATCGGGATTTTGCGAAAATCCGGATTGAACGGCCCACCGATTTTGCGTTTGATCAGCGGCTTTTCAATTAAGGCTTTTGCTTGAGCGCTGAATTGTTTTTCCAAATCCGGGAATTTTGATAATGCTGTCTCCGTTTTTATGGCCGACGAAAATCAGCAACAACAACCGCAACGCAAAACTCTCGACGAGCGTGCGAAAATGACCGAACTGGAACGCATCCGGCATTCCGCCGCGCATGTCATGGCCACGGCCATTCTTCGACTCTGGCCCGAAGCGCAATTCGCCGCCGGTCCGCCCGTCGAAAATGGATTTTATTACGACGTGGATTTGAAGCATCGCATTTCGCCGGAAGATTTCGCCGCCATCGAAGCGGAAATGAAAAAAGAAATCAAAGCGAACAACGTCTTCGAAAAAATTGTCGTCACGCGCGAACAGGCCATTGCAGATTCCGAAAGCGGACGGCTCGGCGGCTTGGGCGAGCGACCGGGCAATCCGAGCAAATTCAAATTGGGCAACCTCGAAGCCATTCCCGAAGGCGAGCAAATCACTTACTACAAAAACGGCGACTTCGTTGACCTTTGCGCCGGGCCGCACGTGATGCGCACCGGCAACATCGGCGCGTTCCGGCTCACGCACGTGGCCAGCGCGTATTACAAGGGCGACGAACGCAATCCACAACTCCAGCGCATTTACGGCACGGCGTTCAAGAACAAAACCGAGATGGACGCGTATTTCACGATGCTGGAAGAGGCGAAGAAACGCGACCACCGCAAAATCGGCGCGGAGATGGGACTGTTCGCGATTGACACGGAATTTGTCGGACCGGGCCTGCCGCTGTGGCTGCCCAAAGGCACGGCAATTGTGGAAGAACTGGAACGCCTCGCGAAAGAAACGGAATTTGCCGCCGGCTACGTGCGCGTGAAAACGCCGCACATCGCGCGCGAAAAAATGTATCTGACCAGCGGCCATTTGCCGTATTACGCGGAATCAATGTTTCCGAAAATGGAAATGGACGAACGCCGCGACGAACGGAAAAAACTGGAGCAACGAATTGCCGAACTGGAAAAGCAATTGGCCGAATTTACAAAAAAGAAATTAAACGGTTAGTGCCTTATTGTTCTTTCTCCAGATTTTTGCAAAAAATTTAATTTTCTTCTTGCGCATTTTACGTCACGTAGGTTGCAAATAATGCGCATGGCGCAACACGGAGAATCAGGCCGCATCGTAGTTGACGTAGAGCCGGAGTCGAAACGCCGGATTTCCTTCTACCAAGAAATTTCTGTGAAGAAATCCACTGTGGAGTTAAATTATGCCCTATCAAATAAATTTATGAAAACCTATAAATTGGAACTAGTTCTTATAGAGTGCAGCGATAAGATGCAAAGCAAAATCTTACGGCGAGAAGAACTTGGTTGCTTCGCTACGCAAAAGGAAGCCCAAGAACTCCTTGAACTGGTCGAATTGCCCGACCCGAAGCACAGCACCATTATCTGAGTTCGCTGAAAATAGCGGCTTCCACCTTTCTCTCGATGATGGTTCGGGACAACTCGAAGCCATCCACCAAATGAATGGGATTTTTGCCACGTTCTCCTGCTTCGAGGATTGCCGCTTTTGAGAAATGACTCGTTGTGATTACCGTTCCGCGGGCAAATGGCTGAAGGCTGCCGCGAAGTTCAGCAATTTCTTTCCGACCCACAGTATGAATCCACCGTTTAGCTTGAAATTGAACAAGCCAGTCACCAAGCGCCCACATTGTCTCGCCTGTGTAAGCGTTCAAATCAATCCCACCGTCCTGCGAATATTTTGTCACTTGAATCCGGGCGAAACCGGTTACGGAAAGCAAATCCTTTAATAGGTGCTCGAATCTATCAGGATTCACATTTAACAAGCGTCCGCGCACAGCTTCCACGCGCACTGGATCAAGTTGGTTGCTGGTATTCTGTTCGGAAGTTGAAACCGTCCGCTCCTCTTCGCTCGTTGGATTCCTTTTTCGTGACTCGAATAGTATTTCGGACATGAGGCGTTCATCATGCTCCAGCGGCACACGAGCAGAATCACTGTGAATCCGAAATTCAAGAATCCAAACTTTTCTTAACGCGCCTTTCGTATCAAGTTGCGTGTCGGGGAAATGTCGAATGTATTCCAAGAGACCGAGATATTGCCATCGCTTTGGCCCGACACGTTTGTCATCTCGATTTGCAACGATGAGGAATCCATGAATCGGAAAATTCAGCGTCAACTGCGTAGGCAGACGCTTGTTCATGCCCGCTAACGTCTGGTCTCCCTCTCGTCCCGCAGCTGTGTAGGTGAGGATTCCATTTTCGATTCGGTCGTGATATGGATTTTCCTTCGCTTTCCGAGCCAGCGGCACAGAAGTCATCAGAACTGCGCGACTAATGTCTCCGTTGTCCATGCGAAATCGAAGTCCGCCTGCGTTTGCGACGCTGAAGCTCTTGAAAATTTCTTCATTTGAGTAAAGCTCACCGACGATAAATTGGCCGATTGTTTCACGCATAAATAGGTTCACCCATGTAACTGCTGCGAGCATATTTCCGGACGTGTTCCATTCGCTCTGCTTCGGATAACTTGCAAAAATCGGTGTAAGGAATACCAAATGTCCCGAAGAGAGATTCCCTTTGCGGCGGAAGTTCAACTTCAAAACGAGGGACGTGCGATGTTCTGACATGAATTACACATTCTTCATATCGCCCCCAAGCCACCGCAGGCTCGCCGCCCATCTTGCCAAATACGACGTAGATATTTTCAACGTTAGCATCTCTGGTGCTTTCAAATACACTGTTAGCAACACTTCGCCATGTGTCATTTGACGTGAATTTCACTTCGACACCGAATTTGCCAAGAACAATATCGGGAAAAACATAAGGGTGCGGATCAAAGTTAACAGCCAATCCGTATTTTGAAATCAATTCGTCGAGAACTTCGCGAACACGTCGTTCAAATAATTTCGAGTTCTCGAATTTTTCGCCACTTCGACATTCGGAGGTTATCTTTTCGCAGAGAGTAGCGAGAAGTTCCTCAAATTTTTGCGCTGTGAGTTGAGGCGTTGACATCTTTCGCGACATTTAACCTGTTTTGCGGCGCATTGCCAAGCATCGCATGGAGACGAATAGCAATTCGTTCGGGATTTTTTAATGAATGCTCCCAAATCCGAAGCACTCGCCAACCAAGCTTGCGCAGTTGCTTTCCAATTTCCGCATCACGCCGTCTGTTGCGAATAATCTTGGGAGTCCAGTAAGTCAGCCTGCTCTTCGGCATCCGACAATGAAACCGACATCCATGCCAAAAACACCCATCCACAAAAATTGCCATACGCTCTTTGGGAAAAATAAAATCCGGCTTGCCAACCAATCTTCTCTTTCGTTGCCAGCCTTTAATTCCATAGAGGCGAAAAATTTCCACCAATTTCAATTCGGTGGCTTTATTGCCGCTCGAACGAATTGCGGCCATCACTTTTGAGCGCTTCCGTTTATTAAACACGTCTGGCATCCATTCAAAAAATGAAGTTTCATTGCACCGTTCGCAACGCTATTTTGTCTCAAATGTCTGTTGTAACTGAAAAATTCAATTTAATCGCCGATGCCGTTAAAGCCGGAAATGCTCCGGCAGAAATCGTTTCCGCGTTCAACGAATTCACCGCGTTGCGCGATTAACAAAAATTCAATTTTCTTTTGCGCGGCACTGCGATTAAATTGTTTCCATGAAGGCGAATCTGCTGATTGAAGTTAACCCGGAAACGCGCTTGACGTAGCCGCTACGATAACCGATTATCGTGTCGGCCTGCTACCACTGAAAGTCGTCTCCATGGCGTCGCGGGGTATCCCGCTAGGTGGATGGGTAGGCGGTAAAAATTTAAAGGTCCCACCCCGGTGATAAAAGCCCATTGGGCTTTCTCGAAAGAGTAGCCGGGGTGGTCATTTTTCAGGCTTTAATTTCAATTGGGAAATTCTGTTCCACTTTGAAGCACGTCCCACTCGCTGCGCACCGCCGCCTGCACACGTCTGAATGAGCGAATATCCTGACCGTTCCATTTCCGATAGATTGCCCAAGTGCAGTAATCCGCAATCTGCAAATCCATGTTGGATTTGGATGCGTGATGCAGCACGCGGTAGCGCACGGTTGCCGGCAACATGGCGGCGAGTGTGGTCTTGACACCTTTTTCCACTGCGGCACGTTTGCGTTGCACCGGCAGACTATCGGTGAAGACGATGATTTCAGTGAATTCAGCCAGAGGGTAATGCTGAAGAATTCCCCGCAACAGCGTGCCGAGGACTTTGGGATAAAATTGCTCCTCATCACGCAACGCGGCGTCCACTTTTTGCTTTTCCACGATGATGGCGTCAATCGCCACGCCCGCCAGATTCTTTTCGATGATGTCAAACACACCGTTGCGCACGGCTTGCGCGTTTTCTGACGCATGAAAATATTCCAACGCAGTGCCGTGTTCCACCTGGTCGTATTTGAATTCGGTCAATTCCTTGTAGGCGTGGAATGGGCGTTCCTTGGTGATGCCACCCAGCACGAAATACTTTGTGCCTTGCTTGGAAAAATCCAGATTCCCGGCTTCGTCGAGGAAGATGTAGAGAAATCGTTGTTTGAGCGCGTCCGGCATCGGCGCGAAAATAGCGAAGTATGACAGAATTGCAAAGACACGAGTTGAAAGTTTGAGATTTCATTGCGGTTTGATGGCGGTTATTTTCTTCGGCATGTCTGCCATTTTGAAAGGCGAAGAATTTTTAGCCGTTGAGCATGCCGTTAAAGCCGGAAACGCTCCGGCAGAAATCGTTTCCGCGTTCAACGAATTCACCGCGTTGCGCGAGGAATTGAAAAAACTAGGCGAGCCGGAAGGTTATTACCTCAAAGCCATGAACTGCCCGCATCATCACCGCATTTTTGCGGCAGAGCCGCGCAGTTATCGCGATTTGCCGTTGCGTTTGGCGGAATACGGAATGTGTTATCGCTACGAGCAGTCGGGCGAATTATTCGGCTTGATGCGCGTGCGTTCGCTGAACATGAACGACGCGCACATCTATTGCACGCCGGAACAGTTCGCCGCGGAATTCAGCGCCGTCAACGACATGTATCTAAAGTATTTCAAAATTTTCGGCCTCGACAAATACCAGATGCGTTTCAGCACGCATTCCAAGGAAGGGCTCGGCAAAAAATACGTCAACGAGCCGGAATTGTGGATCCAGACGGAAAATATGGTGCGCGACGTGTTGAAAAGTTCCGGCATCAATTACGTGGAGGTGGCGAATGAGGCGGCGTTTTACGGGCCGAAAATTGACGTGCAGGTCTGGAGCGCGATTGGCCGCGAATTTACCATCGCGACGAACCAGGTGGATTTCGCCGTGCCGAAAAAATTCGGCCTGACTTATCGCGACCGCGACAATTCGGAAAAAACGCCGTTGTGCATCCATCGCGCGCCGCTGGGCACGCATGAGCGGTTCATCGGATTTCTCATCGAGCATTACGCGGGCAATTTTCCGCTCTGGCTCGCGCCGGAACAGGTGCGCGTGCTGACGATTGGCGAGGACGAGCGACTGCTGACTTATGCGAAGCAAATCGTGAATGAATTGCGCGCGAATTTCGTGCGCGTGGAAAGCGATTTCGGCACCGACCCGATCAAGGCGAAAATTGCGAACGCCGAAACCGCGAAAGTCCACACGATGCTCGTCATCGGCGCGCGCGACATGGAAGCGGGAAATGTTTCCGTGCGTTTGCACGGCAAAGGCAACGTCGGCGCGAAGCCGAAAGCGGAAGTCGTAGCGGAGATTTTGGCGAGCATCAAAGAACGTCGGACGTAATAATCGGGCCGAACTTTTATGGATTCGCGCGATTGAATTCGTTTCCGACCGGAAAACGATCGGCGAAGGCGGTTACAACGAGGATCACGAATATTTCGGCGAACTGGCGAATATCTGAAAAAACGAGTAGAGATCGTTCTCTTGAATTCCGCCGGGGCCGTCACATTCCCATAATCTGATAACCGGAATCCACGTAAATGGTCTGTCCGGTGATTGCCGCCGCGCCGTCGCTCGCGAGAAAAACACCGGTCGCGCCGAGTTCTTCCGGAAGAACGTTGCGTTTCAACGGCGCGTGCGCTTCGTAGTGTTTCAACATTTCCGTGAAACCGCTGATGCCGCGCGCGGCGAGAGTATTCACCGGGCCGGCGCTGATGCAATTGACGCGAATTTTTTTCGGGCCGAGATCGTAGGCAAGGTAACGCGTGCTGGCTTCGAGCGACGCTTTCGCCACGCCCATGACGTTGTAATGCGGCACGACTTTTTTCGCGCCGTAATAACTCATGGCAACAATGCTTCCGCCGTTCGTCATGAGCGGCGCGGCGGCGCGGGCAAGCGCCACGAGCGAATACGCGCTGACATCGTGGGCGACGCGAAAGGCTTCGCGGCTGGTGTTGACAAATTCGCCTTCCAACGCGTCTTTTGGCGCAAACGCGACGGAATGCAACAGAAGATCGAGGCGCCCGAATTTTTCTCCGACAGTTTTGAAAACGTTCGCAATGTCTTCATCCTTCGTGACATCGCATGGCAGAATGAGCGTGTCCGCGCCGAAGGTCCCGGCGAGTTCCTCGACGTTTTCCTTGAGCCGTTCGCCTTGATAGGTGAAGGCGAGTTTTGCGCCCGCTTTGTGCCATGCCTGCGCAATGGCCCACGCGATGGAACGTTTGTTGGCGACGCCGAAGACGATTCCTAGTTTTCCGTCGAGAAATGACATGTTTTGTAAATCGTTAATTGGTTGATTCGAACGGCGAAAGAATGAATCCAAATGCATTGTTTTTCAAGTTTTCGCGCACGTTAAATTTGGCGAATCGAAATTCGGCGCAAGGATTTACAACAATGCCGTTCGATTCTCGCCAACAGAATGTTTTCGGCTCATTTGAAGCCAGATCAATCCAACCAAACCGCACACAAGCAATGCGCTGACCGCGAAGATTCCTACATTCGCGTATTGCGGCAGAAATTTCAGCGATGCCGCGCCGACGGCGGGTCCGGCAAAAATGCCCGCGCCGATTGCCGCTTCGTGCAATCCGCCGTGCTCGCCTTGCGTTGCTTCGCCGACGTCCATCGAATAAAAAAGTGACGAGTAATAAATCAGCCCGACCGCGAATCCAAAAAAGATTTGCGCGAAAACGACGAGCCAAAGCTGCATCGCCAGCAGAATCACCATGAAGCTCGCGATGAGCAGGAGAAACGCCGCCAGGAGCCAGCGAAATTTGTAGTGCCAGCTGATCCATTTCCACAAAAGCGCGAATGCGGCGAGGCGTCCGAAAAACCAGACCGAGCAAAATAATCCGACTTTTGTTGGAGAAAGATTCAGTCGTTGCGCCAGTCCGGGCATCACGGCGATCAGCGTTGTGACGGCCACGTAAGCGAATGGATTGGCCAGCCAGGCCATTTTCAGGAAAATTTTCGGATGAGTTAATGGCTGGGAAACCGGTGCTTCAGCGTGACTTGGGGAAACTTCAACGGACTTGAATTTCCGCATCGGAATTCGCGCCGCCTGTTTCGAGAGATAAAATGCGATGAGCCATTGAAGAAAAAAAATCGCGGCTGGAATCCAGAAAACCGCGGCGCGATCGTTCCAGTCGTACAATTTTCCGCCGCTGAAATACGAGAACGCGGCGGCGGCGGCCCACGTGCAATTGTAAATGCCGATCATGTGCGGCACGCGCGAATCCGGCTCGTTTTCGCTGACGAGCGCTTCGAGCGCGGGCCAGATAAACAGCAGCACAACGCCATAACCGCCGAGCGCGCAAAAAATTCCCGGAACGGAATTGAAAATTCCGCCAACGATCATGCACAGGGTGAGTCCCGCGAAACCGAATTTCAGGCTGGTATGAAATCCGCGGCGCTGCGCGAATTTTCCGCATTGCCAGGCGGCGAAAATATAAATGAAACCATAAACCGCCGAGATGCCGAGGTTTTGAAGATTGGCAAAACCGAAATGATCGCGGAGAAAAAAATAGAGATAGTTCAGAAAATACGATGTCGCCAGCGTGTTCAGCGCCGCAAGGGCGAAGTAGCCGGTTTTGATTTGCCGCTGAGTCACAAGAAAGTTTTCGAGTTCCGAGTTCCGGATTTCAAGTTTCGGAATCCGTTTTTTTGATTATGGCTGACCTGCGCTTCGCATCTGAATTTCCCGCCTGTCGTCCGCGAATTATTTTACCGGCGCGGCGGAGGCACTGACATTGTTTGTGCCGGAAGATTGCGGTTCGGGCATTCCGTCAATCCGGTAGAGTCGGTGCATGTAAAGATCGTCGGCGACCTGATAAATCGCGGTGGCATTTTTCTGCAATTCCAGATATTCCGGCGTGGGTTTCTCAACCGGTTTCAGGTCCGTTACCTTTGGATCTCCGGCGTAATATTTCACCGTTTTTTGCAGGCCGAGAACCACCATTCGATTGTCGGCAAACATTCCAATGTCGCGATTATGATTGAGCAGCGCGTGCGCGCCGGCCGGCGGATCGTGGAATAAATCGCGGCCAAAAAACATGGTTTCATAAGGACGCCCGATCAGCCCGAGAATCGTCGGCGAAACGTCGAGTGAATTGCCTAACATTCCCAGTTGTTTCGGTTCTTTCACTACGGCGGGGCCGAGAATCACGAGCGGAATTTCGTAGGAGAAAATCGGAATTTCCTGGCTGCCGTAAACGCGCGCGCCGTGGTCGGCAACGACGACAAAAATCGTGTTTGTCCAGAACGCTTCTTTCTTCGCGGCGGCGAAAAATTGGCCGAGCGCCCAATCGGTGTAACGCACGGCGCGGCTCCGCGAGGATTTCGGTTTTGGCGGGAAACCGAGCGAGGTGCGAAAGCGTTTCCACAATCCCGGCGGTTTGGGTTTGCGCCTCGTCGGCAGTTCGGGAATTCGTCCGGCGGGAATATCGTACGGCTTGTGATTGGAAACGGTCAGAAGCGTTCCGAGAAACGGTTTTCCGGTTTCGTTGAGCTTGCGGAATTCCTCGATGGAACGTTTGTAAAGGTCCTCGTCGCAAACGCCCCAGATGGTTTTGAACGTCGGATGATCAAAATCTTTTTCCTCGATGAACCGGTCCCAGCCGTTTCGTTCCGCGTAGGAGCGCATTCCATCGAACAATCCGCGCCCGCCGTACAGGAACAAAGTATTGTAACCGTCGCGCTTGAGAACGCGCGCGATGGATTCCACGTTTTCAGAGCGGTCCCGTTTCACGATGGAATCTCCGGGCAACGGCGGAAACGAGGAGAAAACGCCTTCAAATCCGCGCACCGTCCGGTTGCCGCACGCATAAATATTCGTGAACAGCAATCCATCCTCGGTCGCGATTTTGTCCATGTTAGGCGTGAGCGAATTGGTGCGGCCGAGACAACCCCAGAATTCCGAGCCTAAACTTTCTTCAAGCAATATCACGACGTTCAGTTTGGGACGATTCGGATCGCCGGCGATTTTGCGCCGAATGCTGTGGACGCCGCCGACGAATTCCGCCTGCGGAGAAGTCAACATTTTTCGCACGCGCGCGTAAGCCTTGTCGCGCGGAATCGTGTCATAAAACGCGCTGTAATCCAGATTATGTGTCCACGCCGCCGCGATGAACGCGAGCGAGCCGTTGTCCGCGACTTCGTTCATCACGCGGTCCTGGCTGAAATGCGTGCCTTGCAAATTGATTGTGAACAAAATCCCGATCGTGACGATGAACGTGCCGGCGAAAACCAGAAAACGTTTTCCCGCCGAGACCGGCTTGTGCCACATCGGTCGGAAATATCGAAACGCGAAATAAACCCACGCCGCGCTCGCCACAACACAAATCGCAATAATGCGATACAGCGGATAGGAATCGCGGATGTTGCCGAAAACCTCGGTCGGATAAATCAGATAATCCACCGCGACAGTCGTGAACCGCGATTGAAATTCATCGAAGAAATAAAATTCAGTGAACAGAATGAAAATCTGAACGGCCCAGAAAAGAAACATTCCCGCAATGAGCAAAACCCGGCTCCATCTTTTCTCGAAAGAACGGTTTCGCAGAATCCAGAACCAGAACAGCAGCGGCAACGTCATCACCAGCGCCATGGCAATGTCCTGGTGCAACCCGATTAAAAAAGATTCGATCACCGTCCCGACGGAAGGCGAGTGCTTCGGGCCGAACTTGAAAAAGATAATCAGCCGGAGCAAAAACCAGAGCGCGACAAGTGTGGCAGTAAAAAAACCCGCGAATGCGTAACGGGATTTTTTTTCCGCGGAAGATTTTGGATCAGTTGAATTCGTCATGGGCAAAAATCAAATTGCCCATTTCCAGGGAGATGACGCGGTTTCAGCACAATCTCAATGACACTTGGTTCCGCGTATTTGTTCAACTCGAAAATGTTCGGCCTGCGATTTTTTGGGAGATTTTTAAAACGTCCTTGCGCATCGCGTTTTGGTTGATTAGGTTTCGCCGCGCGTTCATTCAATCGCGATCCTCAAACGCGGTTTGATCACCCCGCGTGGGTTGGTAGCTCAGTTGGTAGAGCAGTGCCCTTTTAAGGCATTGGTCCAGGGTTCGAGTCCCTGCCAACCCACCAGTTTTTCAGCCGGAAATTTTCATTCGGTTTTTCACGACGGTTTTCGCTGCGGGAAAATCCACACTTGCACTCGCGGGCTTCGCTCGTAACCTTTTGGCCGTTTATGAATTATAAAATTTCGCAACGCGCCGCTTCGCTGACTCCCTCGCTGACTCTGGCCATTGATTCCAAAGCCAAGGCGATGAAAGCGGCCGGCGAAGATGTCGTCGGTTTCGGCGCGGGCGAACCGGATTTCGACACGCCGCAACATATCAAAGACGCCTGCGCCAAAGCGCTTGCGGACGGATTCACGAAATACACGCCCGCCGCCGGAATTCCGGAATTGCGCCAGGCGATTGCCGATAAATTTCAGCGCGAGAACGGCCTGACCTACAAGCCGTCGCAAATCATCGTTTCCTGCGGCGGAAAACATTCCTGCTACAACGTCATCATGGCGACCTGCGAGCCGGGCGATGAAGTGATCATTCCCGCGCCGTACTGGTTGAGCTATCCGGAAATGGTCAAGCTCGCCGGAGCGACGCCGGTAATTCTGCAAACGTCGGACAAAACGGAATTCAAAGTCACGCCCGATGCGTTGCGGCGAGCCATTACTCCCAACGCGCGTCTATTTATTCTCAATTCTCCGAGCAATCCGACCGGATCGGTTTACACGCCGGAAGAAATCAAGGCGCTTGGCGATATTTGCGTCGAGAAAAACATCCTCATCATGAGCGATGAAATTTACGAACACCTGCTTTACGACGGAGCGAAACACAAGAGCGTGGCGAGTTTTTCACCGGCGCATTACGACCACACGATTATTGTTCACGGTTTCGCCAAGGCGTGGAGCATGACCGGTTGGCGATTGGGTTTTCTCGCCGCGCCCGAGCCGATTGCGAAAGCCATCAACGCGATTCAAAGTCACAGCACGAGCAATCCGACTTCCTTCGCGCAAAAAGGCGGCGTCGCCGCTTTGACCGGTCCGCAGGATCATCTGGCGAAATGGATGGCGGAATTTTCCAAACGCCGCGAGTTCGCGTGGAAAAAGTTGAACAGCATTCCGGGAATTTCCTGCGTGAACGCCAAAGGCGCGTTCTACCTGTTTCCTAACATTTCAGGAACCGGCCTCAAGTCCACCGAATTCTGCGCGAAATTGCTCGAACAGGAAAAAGTCGCCGCCGTTCCCGGCATCGCGTTCGGCGCGGACGATTACATCCGCATCAGCTACGCGACCAGCATGGCGAACATCGAAAAAGGATTGGACCGGATCGAAAAATTTGTGCGCGGGTTGGGGAAGTAATCGTGACTTGATTTCGGAAGCAACCGACAAGCGGAGCAATGGAAAAAAATAGTCGCTGCTCCTGGCCGCCGCCGCCTTTGACTTGCACGAGAATCTTCTCACGAATCGGTCCTGCCTTTTCCGGGGAGCGCACGCGCCCCCGCGTGCTTGATTGAGCATCTCGCCCAATCGCTTCGGATGTGGCGGACGAGGTGTCCGCCACGACACCCGAGGCGCGTGTGCTCCCCGAACTGTAATCATAGAAATTAAGCATCACGTTCGGGGACGGCAGAACATTTCTTTCGTCCCTACGGGGGGCTCAAATTTATTTTTACGCCACAAACCCAAGGCTAAAGCGCCGTTCCCCTTCAGAACGAAACCGTTAATTCATTTTACTCGATTTCAGGTGGCCGAGCTTCCTCGTCATCTTCAATTTCTTCTGAATAGTTGAACTCAACTTTGCTCTGCTTCACAATTTCATCGAGAATTGCCGACAAATATCCTTTCTGGACTGCGGCTGTAAATCGTTCTTGAAGAACCGGGATATTGATAATTTCTTCAAGACAAACCATGTAGTTTTTAACAATTTTTTCAATCCCAAATTGCTTGCGTGCGCCAGCTTCCAATTTTTGTCGCAACACTTCGACTGTTTCTGTTGACTTGATAACGAATGAAATCGGAAATCGC
>DASSNZ010000400.1:0-2017 GCA_035701135.1 Verrucomicrobiia bacterium | reverse complement strand
CGGCGGCGAGTTCGGCGAGGCGTGGCACAAGGCGGGAAATCTGACGCGCAAACAAAATGTTTTCGACGATTTCATTGCGTGCGCGGAACACCTGATCAAACGAAAATACACACGACCGGAAAAACTTGCCGCGATGGGCGGAAGCAACGGCGGATTGTTAATGGGCGCGTTTCTGACGCAGCGTCCCGACCTGGCGCGCGCCGTGGTTTCGCGCGTGGGAATTTACGACATGCTGCGCGTGGAACTGGATCCCAACGGCGCGTTCAACACCACGGAATTCGGCTCGGTGAAAAATCTCGCTCAGTTCAAGGCGCTTTACGCCTACTCGCCTTATCATCACGTCACAAACGGAATCGCGTATCCGGCGGTGTTCTTTCCGTGCGGCGCAAACGATGGTCGCGTGAATCCGGCGCATTCGCGAAAAATGACCGCGCGCCTTCAGGCTGCGACAAGTTCGGGACATCCGATTTTGCTGCGCGTTTCAGCAAGCGCCGGACATGGAATGGGTTCGTCATTGAGCGTCCGCGTTGCGGAACTGGCGGACATTTATACGTTCATGATGAATGAACTGGGCGTGGACAGTTCGCCGTGGATTTTTGATGCGACAAACGCGGCGTCGGCGGATACGAAAAGTCTTTCTCAGTGAAAAGTTAACCGCGGATGGACACGAATAAACACGGATTTTTTGGACACGAATTTCATGAATTCTCACGGATTCAATTTGTGAAAATTTGTGAAATTCGTGTAAAAATTTTGCCGCATCCGTGTTCATCCGTGGTCAAATTTCTGGCATTTTCAAAGGAGGCTGGCTGAAATTTGAACTTGATTTGCAGCGCGCTTTCATCTTGCAGGAAAAACATCCGGTTTGGTAGAGTGCCGCCGCTCTTATGGCTGCAATTGGCCGTTTCCAAAAAGGCGAAGATATTTTCTACGCGAAAGCTGTGGACGGCGAGCTGTTCCGGTTGCAGGGAGATGTTTTCGGGTCGCCCTCGTTCGAACGCAAACCCACGCCGCTCAAAGGCGTCCGCACGCTCACGCCGGTGGTGCCGTCCAAAATCATCGCCATCGGGTTGAATTACGCCGACCACGCGCGCGAGCAAAACAAACAGCTTCCCAAAGAACCGTTGTTCTGGCTGAAGGCGACGACCTCGCTGATTCCCGACGGCTCGAAAATCGAAATTCCTTTTGCGAATCATCGGACGGATTATGAAGCGGAACTGTGCATCGTGATCGGGCGGCGCGTTCGCAACGTGACTCCCGCCGCGGCGGCGCGTTACATTTTTGGCTATACTTGCGCGCAGGACATCAGTGATCGGACAATTCAAAACGGCGAGAGCCAATGGACCCGCGCGAAATCGTTCGATACTTTCACACCGCTCGGACCCTACGTGGAAACGAAAATTGATCCGCACGATCTGACGATCCAGCTTTTTCAGAACGGGCAACTCCGGCAGAATTCCAATACGAACCAGCTTATTTTCGATTGCTACAAAATCGTCAGTTTCGTTTCGACGAACATGACGCTGCTGCCCGGCGATATCATTTTGACGGGAACGCCCAGCGGCGTGGGGCCGATTGCTTCGGGCGACCGATTGGAAGTGCGGATCCAGGGATTGACGCCGCTCGTCAACAGTGTGAAGTGAAAAAGAAAACGGCCGGCGCTATTCCGGCTTTGGCGCGCGTAATCCGACCGAATGCGCGATGTCGTCAAATTCCTCGCGCGAAATTTCCTCCAGTTGTTTTCCCCTCGCGGCGAGCTTCTCGTTGATTTTGATGGCTTTCTCGGTCATGACCTCGTGAGTTTCCCTGGAGCCGCCCACCAGCGCGAAATTTGGGCCGGTCGTGATCCGCTTGTGTCCGTCTGAATCCATACCGACGCCAAGCAGGATTGCTTTGCGCCTGGACTTTTGATTTTTCGAACTGGCCATGAGGCAAACGTACGGGTTTGTTCCGGCAAGGTCAAGGAACGCGCCTGAAAGCGAGAAGAAATTTTTCCGTACTCTTGCGAAATTTTTCA
>DASSNZ010000399.1:0-4494 GCA_035701135.1 Verrucomicrobiia bacterium | reverse complement strand
CGAGAAGAACTATGTCAATTTCCGGCGCGTCCGCGAGGCCGGTGAGTTTGTAGGTTTCAAAATTCGGATTCAGCACCACGCCGGTCGCGCGGTCCATGATGCGCTCCTCGTAAAGCGCGTAACCCATTCCCATGATGACGCCGCCGTTCACCTGACTTTCCGTGGTGAGTTTGCTGACGATCAATCCGCCGTCCTGCACGACCGTGACTTTTTTGACTTTGACGAATCCGGTGTCCGTGTCCACTTCGACTTCCGCCAATTGCACGCCTGCCGCGCCGCTGGACGAAAGCCCGCGCTGCCATTCGCCCTGAACCACAAGCGGATTCACGCCAAGTTTTTTGCAGGCGCCTTTCCAATTGTCACCGCGCGCGTCTGCGACGCCGGTTTGTTGTTGTAATCGTTCAAGCGCTTTCGTGCAGGTGTCAAAGATCGCAGGGGAAACCGATGCCGCTGTTGTGCTGCCGCCGCTGCCGCCTGATGGCGGATAATTTGTGTCACCCACGCGCGCGACGATCTGTTCGGGTTTCAATCCGAAAACATCCGCCGCAATCAGCGTGATCAGTGTTTTTGTTCCCGTTCCCAAATCCTGAGTTCCGCAGCGGACTTCCACGCTGCCGTCGGGATTGATTTGCGCTTCGGCGTGCGTGCCGCGTCCGCCGCCGCCCCAGGTCGCCGTCGCGCAACCGACGCCGGTTTTGATAGGACCGGGTGAACTGCCGGGTTTTTTGTATTTTTCCTTCCAGCCGAATCGCTCCGCGGCGAGGCGAAATTCCTTTTCGCGAATTTCACGCGTGCGCGAATGATCGTTTTTAATCCGCAACTCGATTGGGTCCATGTTCAGCTTCGCCGCGAGTTCGTCCATGATGGATTCCATGCCGAAGGACGCGGGCGGATTGCTGGGCGCGCGGAACGCGCGGGATGAACCGGCATTGACCGCGACGGAAAATTGGTTCGTGCGCACATTCGGGACTTCGTAAATGTAAGGCGCGGGAATTTCCACGCCGCCGCTGCCGCCTTCGGTCGCGCCGCCGGCGCCGATTCCAGCCGTGCCGTAATTTTCCAATTCATACGCAACCAATGTTCCGTCCGCCGTCGCGCCGAGTTTTATTTTTTGAAATGTGGACGGACGATTTCCAACGGCGAGCGATTGGTCGAATCGCGTAAGCATCAATTTCACCGGCGCTTTCGCTTCTTTGGAAAGCCGCGCGGCGAGTCCGCCTTCCACGCCGAAACCGAGTTTCGAGCCGAAACCGCCGCCCATGAAATCCGAGATGACGCGAATCTGGCTTTGCGGAATATTCATGTTTCCCGCGAGCCCGTCGCGAACGCTGCTGATGCCTTGAGTGGACGCCCAGCAGGTCACGCCATCGTCTTTCCATGAAATCGTGTTGCCGTGCGTTTCGAGCGGCTGATGCAGTTGAACGGACGTGGTGAAAAATCCTTCGACCGTCACCGCGGCGTCGTTGAATGCTTTGTCCACTTCGCCATGTTCGCGAATGCGTGGTTTGGAAAGATTTGGCGCGTCCTCCCAAACACGCGGAGCGGATTCCTCTTTCGCGTCGTTTTCTTTTACCACAAACGGCATCGGCGTCGCCTTCACTTCGATCGCGCGCAATGCGTCTTCGCACGCCTGCTTCGTGGTCCCGGCAACGGCGGCGATTTCTTCACCGTAATAACGCACGGTCCTTTCGCCATCGCGAACGGTGATGGCGGCTTTAATTCCGGGAATTTTCAACGCCTTATCAAGATTGATGGCGGAGATTTTTGCCTTGGGCCATTTCGAGCGCAGAATCATTCCGTAAAGCCAGCCTTCGGGTTGGACGTCCGAGGAATATTTCGCCGCGCCGCTGACTTTGGCCGGAGCGTCCACGCGCAAGGTGTGGCTGCCGATGTAAACCCTGTTTTCAGGCCAGTTTGGCATAAGAAATCACTTCGGTGTTGCTGGTTGTGGAAACGCCGGCTGCCTTGAGCGCGGCCTGTAAAATGCGCGGTTGCGTGCCGCATCGGCAAAGATTTCCGGAACACGCGTGCCGGACTTCATCGGCGGTCGGATGCGGATTTTCTTTGAGCAACGCTGTTACGCTCAGGACAAAACCCGGCGTACAATAACCGCACATCAAAGCGTCGTGTTCGATGAATGCTTCCTGAACTTTCGTGAGTTGGCCGTTTTCGGCGAGACCTTCGATGGTTGTAATCGGTTTGCCTTGCGCTTCGATGGCGAGCATCGAGCAGGAATAAACCGGTTTGTCCTCAATCAAAACCGTGCATGCGCCGCACGTCGCGCGATCGCAGACTTCCTTCGCGCCGGTGAAACTTGCGTGATTGCGCAGCGCATCGAGCAACGTCACGCGCGGTTCGACGGAAAGTTTGAGCGGTTTGCCGTTGACCTGGAGCGTGATTGGAACCGCGCCCGGTCCGACGGTCTTTTCCTTGTTCACTTTTTCCAATTCCGCGGCGACGGCTTCGACCTGCGCGGTGGCGGCGACGGCGGCGGACGCGCCGAAGGATTTAAGAAAGGAACGGCGTGAGATTGAAAAATCTTCGTTTGAAGCGGACTCGCTCATAAAAAATTTACCGAACCGGGTTTCTCTTGATTGACGGCGCGGGCCGCGAGGTGGTTACGGCGAACATTCGAGGCGTCAATATTTTTCAGACTAAATCGCGCGGGGAAATGTTCAAGATGGATTTCGGAAAAAGTTCGATGACTCGCGGCGTTCCGCGATTTACAGCGCGCGTTTGTTCTGTTAATCCGGTGCTATGCGGTTTTTCAGCTTTCGCGGGCGATGCTTTATCCGGGCAAGTTTTTATTTTCTTGCCGCCGTTTCCGTCGCGTCCGCGGCTGCCACGAATAACGCGGACGATTACCTGCTTCAAACCTGGCAAAGCGAGAATGGTTTGCCGTATCAGGTCGTCAACAATGTCCTGCAGGACCGCGACGGTTATATCTGGCTGGCGACGCAGGGGGCGTTGGTCCGTTTCGACGGCGTGCGGTTCAAGGAATATTCGTCGCCGCTGATCGGAAACGAGCGGGCGTTCAATATTCGCGCGATGATCCAGGAGGATGAATCCACATTGCTGATGGCGCCCGATGTCGGCGGGCTGGTTCGTTTAAGGGACGGAAAATTTACGCCGCATCCCGCGAGCAAGGATCTTGCGCCGGAACATATTTCCACATTGTTCGCCGAACGCGGAGGCGCGCTGTGGATCGGCTATTACGGCGGAGATCTGGTGCGATGGGAAAAAGGAAAAATGAAATCGTTCGGCACGAGCGACGGTTTGAAAGCGGGACAATGGTCATCTCTGGCGTACGACAGCTCGGGACGATTGTGGGTGGCGAACGGAACTTTTCTCGGATGTTATACGAACGGGACGCTGGCGCGCGTGGCTGATAATCTGGGCGATAGAATCTGCATCACGCCCGGCCGCTCGGGCGGAATCTGGATTGCAAGCAATACCCGTTTGTGGCGTTGGGAAAATGGAAAGCTCTCGCTGGTTTCGCGCTCGCCTCCGTGGGCCGGCGTTCCGCGCGTCCGGGCGATGTTCGAGGACCGGAACGGAAATCTGTGGATTGGAACCAGCGCGCGCGGATTGTTTCGTTTTTCCTCCGGAAAATTTCAGCCGGTCGCCACCTCGCATCCGTCCATCAATGCCATTTGTGAAGATCACGAAAGGAATCTCTGGGTGGCGACGCATGGCGGCGGTTTGAACCGGCTGCGCCCGCGCATTTTTCAAATTCACGACAAGAAAACCGGCCTGCTGGATAATATCAGCTATTCCGTCTGCGAAGGAAGCCGGGGTGATTTGTGGATTGGAAATTGCGATGGCGGCCTGGCGCGGCTGCACGGAGATCAATTGGAGATTTTGACGGAGCGCACGAACTGGCCGCGCCTGCGGGTTTTTTCCGTTTGCGCCGATTCGCATCGCGGTGTCTGGATCGGAACGCGAACGGGACTTTATTTTTGGCAATCGGATTCCAATGAGATTCCGCGCGAAATGGAAACGAATGTTCTGCGGGACATTCACGTGCTTTATCGCGATCAAAACGGAGATGTATGGGTTGGCGCGGATCCGGGCGTGCTGGGATTTTTTCACAACGGCACATTCAAGCGGTACACGGCGCCCGATGGTTTTCCGGATGAAAATGTCCGCGCCATCGAAGAAGATAAATCAGGCCGGGTCTGGGTCGGAACCGAGGACGGAAACCTGTTTGAACGAATCGGGGAAAAGTTCGTCAGGTTCGGCGTGTCGGATGGATTGCCGGGCAGCGCGATTCGCGCGATGTGGTCGGATTCGCAAGGCGTAATCTGGATCGGCACCAGCGGCGGCGGATTGATTGCGCGCGAGGGAAACCGGTTTAAGCGAATCACCAAAACGCAAGGATTGCCGGACAATTCCATTTTTCAAATTCTTGTGGATGATCGCGACCGCGTCTGGTTCGGCTCGCCTCGCGGCATTTTCCACATTGGACGCGATGAATTGCTGGATTGCATCGAA
>DASSNZ010000398.1:0-3665 GCA_035701135.1 Verrucomicrobiia bacterium | reverse complement strand
GATTGGTGAACCACTAACCGATGCATCAAAGTCAGCACGCTCAATTGTCTTTGTGCCGAAAGCGCCGCTTCAGGTTCGTCAAACAAATAAACGCCACCGCCTTGTAATCGTTCCTTTAACAACGCCAAAAAAGATTCTCCATGAGATTGCCGGTGCAAAGACTTGCCGCCATAAGCTCGAAAAGGAATTGCCGATGGGATTTCCTTTTCAACTTTTTCCAATTCGCTGGCAACATTGTAAAAACTTTCTGCGCGAAGAAAAAATCCATCGGTCGGCCTGCCGAAACTTCGTTCCAGTCGAACGCAATCGTGCAACGGCGAATGTGTATCGTGCGTACCAAACTGAAGCTGTTTATCACCGCCTTCCGCGCTGAATCCGGCCTTCACTGCTATGGCTTCCAGAAGTGTTGATTTTCCCGATCCATTTTCACCAATGAAAAACGTCACCGCGGGGTGAAACTCCAGACGCGTCAGGTGTCGGATGGAAGGAATTGAAAATGGATATTCATTCAGCTTGGAAATCTTGTTCCGCTCTAACCGGACAGCCTCAAAATAACGTCGAAGCGGTCGTTTTGAGACGGACACACAATCCAAACCTGGCAATGACTTTTGAGCCATTTTGTTTGACCGCTTCATTCGACTTGATTTACCAATATGAGAGTCAGCTCCACAAATTTTTCCAAACTCAATTTCTCCGCGCGTTCCTGCGGCGAAATGTTGAGTTCGGCAAACGCCGCTTCCAATTTTTCATTCGGCCAATCGGCTTTCAACAATTTCAGCATCATTTTTCGCCGCTGCGAAAATGCGCGCTTCACGATTTTCACAAAATTCGCGCGCACCGCTTCCGGCAACAGGGGCCGCGCGCGCCGATCCAAAATCACGCATGCGGAATCCACTCCCGGCTCGGGAAAAAAACAACCCGACGGAATTTTAAACCAGCCGCGCGGCTCGAAATCCAGTTGCACCAGCAATGTCAGCACGCCGTAATCCTTGTCATCCGCCCGCGACATCAGGCGTTTCGCCACTTCAAGCTGGAGCGTGGCAACGATTTGTTTCGGCGAACGCGCGCCGCACGCCATCTCCACGAGAATCGGCGACGCGACGGAATACGGCAGGTTCGCAACGAGTTTCCAATCGCTCCAATCGCGCGGTTCGCGTTTCAGAAATTCCAGCGCATCATCGTGAAGCAAAGAAAATTTCGAATTTTGAATTTTGAATTTTGAATCGAACCGCTCGCGGAGCGCGTCCACCAGTCGCGCGTCCTTCTCGATTGCAAAAACTTCGCCGGCTTTTTCCAACAGCAATTCCGTTAATGGCCCGAAGCCGGGGCCGATTTCCAGAACTTTGTCGCGCCGCGTCAATTCCGCCGCATTCACGATTCGCTCAAGCTGGCTCGTGTCGTGCAGAAAATTTTGCCCGAGCGATTTCGTAAGCTGGATATTTTTTCTCGCGAGCAGTTCGCGCATTTCAGAAAGGTTCATTTACAAAAAGGCACGCATTCAGGACAAAGACTTTGACACGGATTTCACGAATTTTATACGGATCGGCCGACAAGATGTCGGCAGCACGTTGTATTTGCGATTTCAATGTCCATCGTTTGGGACTCGTGTAACTCGTCCTTCCGAATCTGTTTATCCGTGTTCAACTTCCGTCAAAATTTCCTTCAACGCTCCGAGCATTTCCGTCAGTTGCGCTTTTGTAATCGTCAACGGAGGCGTGAAGCTGATGATGTTTCCGGATTCGCCTTCGGGCAGCAAAATGAATCCGCGTTTCAACATGGCTTTGATGGCGCGCATCGCGATGTCGCCCGCTGGTTCGCCATTCGGCAATTTCAATTCAAGTCCAACCATCAGGCCCATTCCGCGAACAGTCATTTGGAATCCGGAATCCGGAATCCGGAATTTGGACAATTCGTTCAGCAAAAATTCGCCGAGTTTCGCCGCGCGTTCGGGCAATTTGTTTTCCCGGATTTCCCCGATTTGCGCCAGCGCCATTGCGCATCCGACCGGATTTCCCAGGAACGTGCTGGTGTGAATCGCCTCGCCGCGCGACTCCGGCCATGCGCGATCCATCACGTCCGCGCGACCGACGCACGCCGAAAGCGGAAAACCGCCGGTCAGCGCTTTGCCGAGGCAGATGATGTCGGGCGCGACGCCGCTGTGCTCGCACGCAAACCATTTTCCGGTGCGGCCAAAGCCGGTGTAAATTTCGTCGAGAACGAGCAAGGCTTTATGTTCGTCACAAAGTTTTCTGAGCAACGGCAGAAATCCCGGCGGTGGGACGTTGATGCCGCCGCGCGCCTGAATCGGTTCGACGAGAATGGCGCCGATCCAGCCGCGTTGAAAAAGTCGGCGAATCAGAAGTTCCACAACGGCCAGATCCGCCGGCTTGGACGGAAATTGAACGAAGTTTCCAAATTCCTTGAGTTGCATCTGAAACGGCCCGCGAAAAAAATTGCGATGCGTCGCATTCAACGCGCCGTAACCCAGCCCGTGATACGCGCCTTGAAATGCGATGACGCCATGCCGATTGGTCGCGAGCATCGCGGTTTTCAGCGCGGCCTCCACGGCTTCAAAACCGGAATTGCAGAAAATGGTTTTGCCGGAGGGACGAGCTTCGCGAGTTCCTGACTTTTGGAGCGCTGACGCGTGGGACTCGTGTAACTCGTCCCTGCGATGATCGTTGCTCCATCGTTCAAAAGTGATCCGGCTCAACTCTCGCGCGAGTTCGGCCTTGCGCGCGTGCGGATGCACATCGCCCATCGCGTGCGGCAAAATGGCGAGTTGTTCTTGTCCGGCTTTGACAACGCTTGCGTTCGCGTGACCTGTGGCGGCGACGCCGAACGCCCCGGTCAGGTCGAGATATTTTTTTCCATCCGCGTCCCAGACATGAACGCCCCTGGCGCGTTCCCAGACAATCGGCCACGAACCATCCGGATCAATGAACAGAACGTTTCGCGATTCGTAGTCGCGGAGCAGGTCAATTGTTTTTTGACTTTTCATGACGCTTGTAGAAGATGCCTATGGAATACGCGACAGCATGAATGACCAAAAGGACGCGAAAAAAGATTCCTTTTATCAAATCCGGATCCATTATAAAAACCTCTTAATCCCATAGTATTGCAATGTCATGGAAACAAAACATCCGTGAATTCCAAGATAAGCAGGAAAATCTTGGCTGGCGAATTCAAAAGATCCCTTACGACGACGCCTCAAAACCTAAAGTAGTATTCAATGGGATTGCGACGGTTGGCGCGATCCTTTTTATCTTCGGATTCGTTTTAGCTTTTAACGCTGTCACGCCGCACCACTTGCCGATTGATTTCACAACCAGAAATGGCAAGGAAATCGGCCTTATGTTTGCCGTTATGGGTTTGCTGTTGGCATTTTTTGGCACCTGGTTTAAAGCGCGACGAAAAAGGAAAGGATGGGAATTAGTAAATGCCCGGTGTGTAGATCGGGAATTAAAAAAAATCCACTTGGTGGTCAATTCTGGCGATGGTTCTCATGGTTCCTGGGGCTGGTTTTGGCGCATGATTTGCGAATATGAATATCATGGGCAAACCTACCGGGTTACTCCGGAAATCCAATGGATTAATTTTACTTCCGAGGCGGCAGCCATGAAATTTTTCGAAGAAAAAGTTTCTCCTTCCGGCGAATGCAAACT
>DASSNZ010000397.1:0-2632 GCA_035701135.1 Verrucomicrobiia bacterium | reverse complement strand
TTGAATTTGTTTTATGCCAAGAGCCAGCACGAAGAAGCCGAGAACCAAAGCGGCAAAAACCCCCGCCGCCGAACCGACGCCCGAAATCCCGGCCGTCGCTGAGATTCCGCCTCCAGCCGCTCCCGCCGAAACAGCCGGGCGTTCCGAGGAATTGCGCCCGCCCACCGAGCCGGTCGAAATGACCGAGGAACCGCAAAAAGACGGAGCGCCTTCCGCCGCCCAACCGGCCGTCAATCGCGACCGAATCGCGGCGTCGCTGAACATCGCGAAACTTCAGGCAATGTCCATGACCGAACTGAACGCGATGGCGCGCGAACTGGGCGTGGAAAATTTCGGCACGATGCGCAAGCATGAGGTTATTTTCCACATTCTTCAGAAAAACGCGGAACGCGCCGGCGTTCTGTTTTCCGAAGGCGTTCTCGAAGTTCTGCCGGAAGGTTTCGGTTTTCTGCGCTCGCAAAGTTTTAATTATCTGCCGTGCCCGGAGGATATTTACGTTTCGCCTTCGCAGATTCGCCGGTTCGATTTGCAGACCGGCAATTTGATCGCGGGACAAATCCGTCCGCCGAAAGACAAGGAACGTTTCTTCGCGTTGCTGAAAGTCGAAGGCGTGGACCAGGAAGATCCGGACAAGGCGAAAGACAAAACGCATTTCGACAATTTAACGCCGCTGTTTCCGAACAAGCGTTTTCTTCTGGAAACAACTCCCGACGAACTTTCCACGCGTGTGCTGGATCTGGTTTGCCCGATTGGAAAAGGCTCGCGCGGATTGATCGTCGCCCCGCCGCGCACCGGCAAAACGGTTTTGATGCAAAAACTCGCCAACGCGATTCTGAAAAATAATCCCGAGGCGTACGTTTTTATTCTGCTGATTGACGAGCGTCCCGAAGAAGTCACGGACATGGAACGGAGTTGCAAACCGGCGGAAGTGATTTCCTCCACGTTCGACGAACCGCCGGAACGCCACGTGCAAGTGGCGGAAATGGTGATCGAAAAAGCCAAGCGCATGGTCGAGCACAAACGCGACGTGGTGATTCTGCTCGATTCCATCACGCGCCTGGCCCGCGCTTACAACACCGTTCAGCCGCATTCGGGAAAAATTCTTTCCGGCGGCGTGGATGCGAACGCGTTGCACAAACCAAAACGCTTTTTCGGCGCGGCGCGCAATATCGAGGAAGGTGGTTCGCTCACGATCATCGCCACCGCGCTCGTGGACACCGGTTCGCGAATGGACGAAGTGATTTTCGAGGAATTCAAAGGCACGGGAAATATGGAAGTGCATCTGGATCGCGCGCTGGTGGATCGCCGGATTTTTCCCTCGATCAACATCGAGCGTTCCGGCACGCGCAAAGAGGAATTGCTGTATCATCCCGACGAATACACCAAAGTCGTCATGCTGCGCCGCGCGCTCACGGGAGTGCCGCCGGTCGAAGCGATGGAACTGATGCTGAACAAGCTCAGAAAAACCGGAAGCAATATCGAATTTCTGCTCGGCATGGGCATGGGTTAATTCTGGAAAAGGTCCGTCCGGTTGAAATCTCTGGAATCATTGGCGCGCCGTCCGCGATTTGCGGAGGACGCGCTTTTGCTTTCGCGCGTGAAATTTTCGGCTAAGGTATGCAACGATGAATTTTAATTCTCGAATTAAAGCGGTTTCGATTTCGTCGCTCTGCGGCGGATTGATTTTGAGTTTCGCGCTTGTGGGATGCGACCGCGATGCGGCTGTCAAAGTCCGCACGGTTCCGAAGGAATCAGTTTCCGTGCAATCGCCGGAATCGCCGGGAATTTCCCCGGAAACCATGCCGGCCGACGATTTTCATTCCGGCGCGACGCAGGTTCAACCGCAATTGAAATGGACTCTTCCGGATGGTTGGACGGAAAAACCGCTGACCGAATTTCGCGTCGCGAGTTTTAACGCGCAAGGCAAGAACGGCGAAGTCGCGGATGTTTGCGCCATTCCGCTTCCGGCCACGGGCCGCGAAGTGGATCTCGTGAATATGTGGCGCGGACAGATGCATTTGCCGACGGTGACGGATGCGGACGCCGCGAAAGGAACCGAAGCGGTAAAAATCGGGTCGGAGCAGGGGAAATTGTTCGATATTGCAAGCACGGAGAAAATCAATGGCAAGGAGCGCGGGCGAATGTTGATTGCAATGATCACGCGCGGTGGGACGAGTTGGTTTTTCAAAATGACGGGTGAAGCTTCCTTTGTCTCGGCGGAGAAACCGGTTTTCCTTCAATTTCTGAAATCGGTTTCGTTTGAAGCCGCGGAACCGATGAACATTGAAACCGCGTCCGCTCAGGCGGCTTCAACGCCAGTCGAAGTTTCGGAAAAAAACAGCGCGGAAATTCCCGCAGACTGGAAGGAAGTGCCGCCGGGAGAATTTCTGATTGCAAAATATATGATTTCCGGGGCGGACGGCGCGGAAGCGCAGGTGAACGTCAGTGTTCTGGCGGGCGAGGGCGGAGGACTGCTGGCGAATGCGAATCGCTGGCGGCGCCAGCTTGGCTTGAAAGAAGTGGATGAAACCGAACTGGCGCAACAGATGACGACGATGAATGTCGGCGACAACAAGGCGATTTTTCTGGATATGACGGGCGTTGATGCGAAAACCGGAAAACCGTCGCGGCT
>DASSNZ010000396.1:0-12584 GCA_035701135.1 Verrucomicrobiia bacterium | reverse complement strand
CGATGCGCATCCAGACTTCGGCGAATTGTCCGGCGCCGCCGGTTTGTTTTTTATGACGATGCTTCGATTCGCCTTTCGCGCGAACGGTTTCGCGATAACGAACGCGCGGTTCGGCCAATTCCACATGAACGCCGTAGCGCCGCCGCAAACGGTCGGCAATCACTTCCAGATGCAATTCACCCTGCGCGGATAAAACGGTCTGGTGCAATTCCGCGTCCACCTGATGCAAAAAAGTCGGATCTTCATGATGCAACGCCGCGAGGCCGGACGCGATTTTTTCCTCCTCGCCTTTGTTCGTGCTTTTCAGCGCGGCGTGAATGTTAGGCTTTGGATAGCGAACTTTCGGCAGCGACACCGGATTTTTCGCGCCGCACAAAGTGTCGCCGGTGTGCGTGTCTTTCAATTTCACCACCGCGCCGATGTCGCCCGCGTTCAGCGACGGCGCGGTTTCGCGATTTTTTCCGTTCAAAAGATAAATCTGCCCGATCTTTTCCGTCACGCGCCGTTCACTGTTGAAAAGCTCCGAACCCAGTTTCACCTTGCCGGAGTAAACGCGAAAAAACGACAACTCACCAAACTGCGCCTCGCTCATCGTTTTGAACACGTAACAAACCGGATCGGGATCGTTCAGCGACAATTCAATCTCGCGCCCGCCGGAATCCAACGCCTGGATTTTTGCGCGGTCCACCGGAGAGGAACCGTATTTGGCGATGAAATCCATCAGGCGCGCGACGCCGATGTTGTTTTCCGCCGAAACGGAAAACAACGGAACGAAAACCTGTTCCTGAATTGCTTTGTGAATTCCCGCGCGCCATTCCTCTTCCGACAAACCGCCGTCGGCAAAAAATTTTTCCATCAATGAATCGTCCGATTCCGCGACGTGCTCGATCAATTCTTTGTGCAATTGGTCCACGCGTTCCTTCCATGCGCCAGACGCCGGAGCCTCGGTAAATTTCCCGCTTTTGTCATTCGCGTAAGTGATGATTTCGTCGCGCGGCACATCCAGCACCTGATTGAATTCGGGACCTGGATTTACCGGAATTGTGAGCGGAAAAACTTTTGCGCCGAAATGTTCGCGCACCTGCGCCAAAATATTTTCAAAATCCGCGCCTTCCTTGTCGAACGCATTCACGACGATCATTTTCGGAATACCGTATTGCGTCGCGTATTTCCAAACCGCGTCCGTGCCGACGCCAACGCCGTGGCCGGCGTTGATGGCAATCAGCGCGAAATCACCGACGCGCAACGCGCCCAGACCTTCGCTGATGAAATCCGCGTAGCCGGGGCAATCCAGAATATTAAATTTTTTTCCGAGCCATTCGAGATGCATGAGCGACGCGGAGACGGAAATCTGCCGCTGCTTTTCACTTTCGTGATAATCGGAAACCGTCGTGCCGGCGGCAATGTTTCCCATGCGATTGATGACGCCGGCGCACGCGAGCATCGCCTCGCTCAACATGGTTTTTCCGGACGAAGCGTGGCCGACGACGGCGAAGTTACGGATGTCCGCGGGAGAATATTCTTTCATGGAAGGGATTCCTTTTTGAACGGTTCCTGTATCGAGGTGGCACGCTCACGGCTTGAATTTAATGAATGTTCGCCGTTTTCGCAAAGAGCAATTCGGACACGGATTTTAGGAACACGGATTTCACGCATTTGCACAGAGTCGAAAAGTAATGCGGACACGAGTTACGCGAATTTCAGAAATTGAAATCCGTGATAATCCGTGCAATTCGTGTCTCTCTCCTGCGTGATTACATCGCGAATTTTTCACCTTCGTTCGCTTGCCCGCCGTAGTTTCGTCTGCTTAACTTTGCGCGTTGAAAAAGCCCAATCGCCCGGAAATTCCGCGCAAAACAATTTATCGTCTTTCGGTGTATCTGCGCTGCCTCGCGCGGCTCAAGGACAACGATATTCGCACCGTTTCCAGCGAGGCGCTCGCGAAAGTCGCGGGCGTGAAACCGACGCAGCTTCGCAAAGACCTTGCCTACTTCGGTCAGTTCGGCACGCGCGGTCTGGGTTACGATGTCGCGGCGCTTTCAAAAATGATTTCCGACGAACTCGGCACGACGAGTTTGCAGCCGGTCATTCTCGTCGGCGTTGGAAATCTCGGTCTGGCGCTGCTTTCCTATCGCGGATTTGAAAAAGAAGGTTTTGAAATCATCGCCGCGTTCGACGCGGAGCCGAATCGGCGGCGCGATAAAATGACGCAGCCGATTCATAAAATGGAGGAACTTCCCGATTTCGTCCAACGGCACGGCGTAAAAATGGCGATTCTCACCGTGCCCGCCGCGGCGGCGCAGGAAGTGACGAATCAATTGATCCTCGCCGGGATTGTCGGAATCCTGAATTTTTCGCCCATCGTGCTTTCGGTTCCGGAAGAAGTGATGGTCAACAACGTGAACCTCGCGATCGAACTCGAAAACCTGAGTTACTTCATTCAGGATTGATTCGCGCGCTTAGAGCCTGTCTTAAACTTTTTCGACCGCCGCGGCTTTGCGCTTTTTCGATTTCTTGACGAGCTTGACTTCGGCGGTTGGCGGCGCGATTTCACCTTCGTTTTCCGGCAAATAAAGATAACGCCCGCAACTGTCGCAAAGCTGAATATCTTCCGCGCGCATCAACGTGGTGATCACGCCAATCGGCAAACGCATCTGGCAGCCGGAACAAACCTGGTTGCGAACGGGAACAATTCCCTTTTTGCCGCGCGCGAGCAGGCGATCGTAGTGGCCGAGAATCTGCGACGGAATTTTTTCGCGCAGGTTCGCGATGGTTTCAGCATCTTCATTTTTTGCGCCGTCAAATTCCAGCGATTGAAGTGTGACAAGGTTTTGGAGTAGTTCTTTCATAATAATAATTTTCGTGAGGAGGTTAATTTCAATTTCAATTCAGTCAGGAGGGAAAGTGTCGAAATTTTGTCCGCCAAAAGGACGAGTCGAAACGCACGTAACTCGTCGCTTGAGCGGAAAAAGTGAAGCAGAAGCAAACATCGCTGAGAACACAATACAGGAAAAACCCGCAATAGGAAAGTTGAACCTTTGACATTGTCAACGCTTCTCAAAACTCGCCGTGTTCAATGTGTTCACCGCAAGGTTTTACACGGAAGCGCCGCTCTTCCCGCCGTTTTCCATCGGCTTGTTAAAAACTGTCGCGGCGAAAAGTTCCGGATGCGCGGTTTCGCTTTTCGGATTTTCCGCGCTGCCGGTCTCGTTCGATTTCACCGGCGGAAGCCCGAGAATCTCTCTCGCGCGCGCGAGCGAAAAATCCAGGTTCGCGCAGACATTCTCTTTTCCGAGCCGGTCGAGAAATCCCGCCTTGTCCATCATGAACAACGGTTGAGTGTGCGGCCCGCTGAGAATCAGGTGTTTTCCATTTCGCCGCAGCCGCTTGTGAATGTCTTCGAGCGCATTCAAACCCGTCGCGTCCATCGCGAGCACTTTTCTCATTCGCAAAATCAGAACCTCGGGTTCCTGTTTCGTCCGCTTCAACGCGCTTTCCAATTTGTCCGCCGCGCCAAAGAAAAATGAGCCGAAAATGCGATAAACCATCACGCCGCGCGGAACGTCTTTTCCCACAATCGAATGATGCGCGCCTTCGGTTTCCGTGCTTTCATCCACCGCCGTAATTTGCGTGTTTTCGGAAACGCGTTTGATGAACAACACGGCGGCCAGCACCATTCCGATTTCCACCGCGACGGTTAAATCCACGACAACGGTCAACGCAAACGTGGTGAGAAAAACAATCGCGTCGCTTCGCGGCCATTTGAGCAGACGCCCGAAATTATGCCATTCGCCCATGTTGAACGCGACCATCACCAGAACCGCGCTCAACGTCGCGAGCGGAATGTATTTCGCCATCGGCGCGGCGATGAGCAGAATCGCAAGCAAAGTAACGGCGTGAACCATTCCCGCCACAGGCGAACGCGCGCCGCATTTGACGTTTGTGGCCGTCCGCGCAATCGCGCCCGTCGCCGCGATCCCGCCGAAAATCGGACTGACAATATTCGCGATTCCCTGCGCAATTAATTCCTGATTCGAGTCGTGGCGATCGTCCACCATTCCGTCCGCAACCACGGCGCAAAGCAGCGATTCAATCGCCGCGAGCAGCGCGATGGTTGTCGCCGGTTGAAAAAGATGGCGGATGTTTTCCCACGACAACGCGGGAATTCGCGGATGCGGCAGCCCTTCCGGAATGCCGCCAAATTTCGTGCCGATCGTTTCCACCGGAAGACGAAACAACGCGACCGCCACCGTTCCTAAAATTAACGCGACGATCGAGCCCGGCACGCGCCGTTGCCAGGATTTCGGCCAGAATAAAATAATCGCCAGCGCGCCGGCGGAAAGCGCAAGCGTCGTCCAGTTGGTTGTTCCCAGATGTTCCGCCAGCACTTTGATTTTCGGGAAAAATTCCGACGGCGTTTTGTCCACCGTAAGGCCGAAAAAATCTTTGATTTGCGTGCTGAAAATCATCACCGCGATTCCGGACGTAAAACCCGTTGTTACCGGAAACGGAATAAATTTGATCATGGTTCCCATTCGCGTCGCGCCCATGATAACCAGAATCACTCCGGCCATAACCGTGCAGATCGCGAGATTTTCCGGGCCGTACGTGGCGTAAATGCCATAGAGAATGATGATGAACGCGCCGGTCGGACCGCCGATGGCAACCCTGGTTCCGCCAAGCGCGGAAATGATGAATCCGGCGATGACGGCAGTGAAGATTCCGGCCTCCGGCTTTACGCCAGACGCAATGGCAAAAGCCATGGCCAGCGGCAAAGCGACGATTCCGACAGTGATCCCGGCGACCACGTCCGCAAAAAAATCTTTCGACGAATAACTCTTCAGCGTGTCCGCCAGTTTTGGGCGGAACGAAAATGCAATGCTCATAGTATGCCAAAAACATTCAGCAAAATGCTCTCAGCATGGACGACATCTTGCGACACTCCGGAAAGATTTCAATTCAATTTAGAAAAAATGATTTTACCTGATTTGAATTATAAGTTCTGTTCAATTCATCCGAGGAGAACTGTTCTTGTAAACGCAATTTTGCCGTTCGTTCTGAAATTCACTAAAACAAAAAAAACAAGCGTTGCCGAATTCCAATTTCGGTTTCGCGCAAGATGTGCTGCCGATATCCTGTCGGCAGAATTCGTGTAAATCCGTTTAATCTAAAACAAGCTCGGTTGTGTTTCTTTTGCTGCTCTCACCGGTTATCATCTTGTGCGCCCCGACAATTCATGTTTAGAAACGCTGCATCGAACAACCAATGCCATCCGCCAAAAATATCACCGCGGCGTCGGATTTGATTTTCCGTTCGCGCCCGTTGGTGATTGGGCATCGTGGATTCTGCGCTATCGCGCCGGAAAACACACTTCCTTCATTCGCCCTTGCGATGAAAGCGGGCGCGGATTTGATCGAACTGGATTATCGCCACAGCAAGGACGGCGTGCCGATGGTGATCCACGACGCCACGCTGGATCGGACCACGAACGCGCGAAAACTCTGGAAACGAAAACACATCAAGGTCGCGAACAAAACCGCCACCGAAATTCAAATGCTTGACTCCGGAAACTGGTTTGACGCGAAATTCGCCGGAGCGAAAATTCCGCGATTGACCGAGGCTCTGGATTTTATTTGCGGCAATGGCGCCGTGGCTTTGATCGAACGAAAATCCGGCGACGCAAAAACATTGGCAAAACTGCTGCGCGAACAAAACTGGATTTGCCCGACCGTGGTAATTTCATTCGATTGGAAATTTCTTCGCGAACTTCACGAATTGGAACCGGATTTAATCCTCGGCGCACTCGGTCCGCCCGCTCGATTGAGCAATGGCAAAAAGCCAACTCATTTGCGCCGCGGCCTTTCCGCGCGTTTAAATGACATCGCGAAAACCGGCGCGAGCGTCGTCGTCTGGAACCGTCATATTTCCAAACGCGCGATTCGCCTGGCGCACCAGCGCAAATTGAAAATTTGGATCTACACCATCAGCCATCCGCCGATCACCCGACGCCTTCTGAACTGCGGTGTGGATGGAATTATTACGAATGATGCAGGTCTGTTCGCTGACAAAGAAAGAATTTCCCGCCTGTGAACAACACGGCTTTGACTCGGTTCCAGTCTGGAGTAAAATAGAAGCGAGGCCGTGAAAATCGGTCTCTTGAATGCACTCCAAGAGACACAAATCAAGTCTCTGCAAACCGGTGTCGCAGCCGCCGGTCTTCCACTTGAACAACGCCGCTGTGTTCCTCCGCTCGCCCGCTCAACGAAAATCCGCTCCACTCCAAAACCCTCAACCGAGTTAATCCATTATGGACCTGCATCATCCCATTCTCCGGGAATTTCCCGAATATCGCGAAACGATTCGCCGGCTCAAAAGCTCCAACGACCATTTCCGAAATCTTTACGATGAATATCATCGCCTCGACGACGAGATTTACCGGATCGAAGAGGAAATTGATTTCGCCACCGACCAGGAAATCGAGCAATTAAAAATGCGCCGCGCCAAGCTCAAGGATTATATTTATCACCTGCTCCGCCACGCGCCTGTGGAGGCGGAGAAAATCTGAGAATATTTTCAGCGTTGGATTTACTGCAAATGCCACTACTTACAGTCGGCATTACCGTTTTCTGCCGGCAGGATGCCGTCAGCACTTTGTTTTGATAAATTCCTAACATTTTACCGTGAAAGCCCGCAGCGCGTTTTCGCGTTCCAGCAATGTCGGATGCGAATAATAGAATCCGCTGTAGAGCGGATGCGGCGTGAGATTGCTGAGATTCTTTTCGTTTAATTTCCGCAACGCGCCAATCAGCGAGCGCGGCTCGTTCATCACGCCCGCGGCGAAAGCGTCCGCCTGATATTCGTATCTTCGCGACCACAGATGCGCCAATGGCGAAAACCAGAACGTCACCGCTCCGGCCAACAATCCGAACAACAACAGCGCAGGCGCGACATTTCCCGGCTCGAATCCGAACGCGCGGTAAAACCATTCCTGTTTCGCAAGCAACGACGCGATGTAAAATCCCGCGAGCGAACTGAGCGCCGAAACCAGCAGCATTTTCGGAATGTGTTTCTTTTTGTAATGTCCGATTTCATGCGCGAGAACGGCTTCAAGTTCCGGCTCGCTCAATTGCTGAATCAATGTGTCGAACAGAACGATTTTCCGGAATTTTCCAAAGCCGGTGAAAAACGCGTTGGAATGCCGCGAGCGTTTGCTGCCGTCCATCACCTGAATGCTTCGCGCGCGAAAATCGGTTCGACCCGCAAGCCTGAGCAGACGCTCGCGCAATTCGCCTTCGGGCAGCGGCGTAAATTTGTTGAACAATGGCATAATCAAAACCGGCGCGAGCACGAGCAATAAAAATTGAAATGCAAGCAGCGCGCCCCAGGCCCACAACCACCAGAACGCGCCGGTCCATTCAACCAGTTTCAGAATCAGCACGAGCAACGGATAACCGAGCGCCAGCCCGAGCAAAAATCCCTTGATGCGATCCAGCCACCAGGTTTTTTGCGTTGTCGTGTTAAAACCAAATTTCTGTTCGAGCCGGAATTGCTCGTGCCAGTCGAACGGCATTCCCGGCAACGACATTGCAATTATTACAACCACCAGATACGCCGCCATTGCCCACGCTGAAAAACCAAGCGCGCGCGAAAAAATTCCAAAAAACCACGGCAAAACGCCGCTGAACAAAAACAGCAGCAACACCACCGCGCCATACGAATCGGTGATTTGGCCAAACCGGCTTTTTGCCAATGTGTACTCCACGGATTTGGCGTAATTGTCGGGAGTGATCACGTCCTTAAAAGAATCAGGAACTTCATCGGCGTGCCGAAGCACATGACGCCGGTTCAGCGACGCCAGCCAAAGCTCGACGATCAGACGCAGAATAATCAGCGCGGCAGCAATCCAGGCCGTGAGCAAAGCGTAGTTCATGATGAATTTGTCGCGCGAAAATTACGACCGAACTTCCGCAGATTTTCCGTGCGCGTCCAGGCCCTCAAGTTCCGCGAATTTTTTGATGACGGGCAACGCTTTTTTCAGCGACGCGCGGTTATATTCCACAACGCTCGTCCGTCGCTGAAACTGGTCAACCGTCAATCCGGCGAATGAACTTCCAGCGCCGCCGGTCGGCAGCGTATGGCTCGGACCGGCGACGTAATCGCCGAGCACCGTCGGCGACCACGGGCCGAGAAAAATTGCGCCGGCGGTCAGAATTTTTTCCGAAATTTTGCGCGGATTGCGCACCAATACTTCGCAATGTTCCGGCGCAAGTTGATTGCAAAGATTCACCGCGTCATCCAGCGTTTTTGAGTGAACAAGCCATGTATTTTCATCGAGCACGCGCTGAATAAATTCGCGCCGCGCGAGGCCGGGCAATTGTTTCGCAATTTCTTTTTCGATCGTTTTCAGCAAACGGGCTGAACTGGTGATAAACCAGACACGTTCGTGGCCGGAACCGTGCTCGGCCTGCGCGAGCAGATCGGCGGCGGCGAATTTCGGACTCGCGGTTTCGTCCGCCAGCACGAGCACTTCGCTCGGGCCGGGCAGCAAATCAATCGCGACATGGCCGACAAGCAGACGTTTCGCCGCGACGACGTACGCGTTGCCCGGGCCAAAAATTTTTTGCGCGCGGCGAATGGTATTCGTGCCGTAAGCCATCGCGGCAATCGCCTGAGCGCCGCCGACGCGATAAATTTCCGTCGCGCCCGCCGAACGCGCCGCAAACAGCAATGCCGCGTTCACGGATCCATCTTTTCGACACGGCGTGCAGACGACGATTTCTTTGCATCCGGCGACCTTCGCAAGCGTGATGGTCATCAGCGCGGTGGAAACCAGCGGCGCGGTTCCGCCCGGAATATAAATGCCAACGCGTTGAAACGGATCGAATTTTTCTCCGACCACCGCGCCGTGAGAATTTTTTGACTGCCAGTTTTTGCGAAGGGATTTTTTCGCGAACGCCGCGATATTTTTTCCCGCTTCGGCAACGGCGGCGCGCAGCGATTTGTCGGCTTCGAGCGAAGCGGCCATGAGTTCAGATTGCGTGATTGCCAGGTTTTCCGCAGTGAGTTTCGCGTCGTCAAAACGCTCGGTGAATTCCAGTAACGCGTCATTGCCGCGAGCTTGCACCGCGTCGAGAATCGCCCGGGCGCGCCGTTCGATTTCCGAATCGAACAGGCTGGACGGCGCGGTCAATTCGCGGAGTCGTTCGGGAAAATTTTTGTCCGTGTGACGAATCACTTTCATGCGCGACGAAGCTAGAGGAACGAGGCGGCAAAGTCAAAATGCGCGGCGGACATCAAATGGAAATTAAATGCGAATTAGAAGTGAAATGGGAACAACGAACATTGAAGTCTGATGAATTATTCGACGTTCAGAGTTCAGAGTTCAGAGTTCAGCGTTCGATGTTCAGTGTTCAATGCCTCATCTTTTCAAATCACGGTTCCGTGCGGCACGACTCCGTTTTTCGGAATGATGACAATTCCATCGCGAATGTAGTAAAGCTCGTGGTCGCATTCATCGGGTTTTCCGGCGGGTGAAATCACGACGTTGTTTCCGATGCGCGCATTTTTATCAATAATCGCGTTTTCGATTCGCGTGTTCATGCCGATGCCGACGCGCGGACGCCCGGCGGATTCGTGATTTCGGATGGATTCGGCGGATTCATAATAATCGCAGCCGAGCAAAATAACGCGATTCAGATTCGTGCCGGCGCCGACGAGGCTGCGGATGCCGACAATGCTGTTGCTGATGCGCGCGTGGTTGATGATGCAGCCGTCGGAAATCACCGCGTGATCAATCTGCGCGCCGTTGATTTTCGAGCCGGGCAAAAAGCGCGGACGCGTGAAAATCGGCGCGGCCATGTCGAAGAAATTGAAGCGCGGCAGTTCGGAAGTGACGTCCAGGTTGGCATCGAAGAAATTGCGGATCGTTCCGATGTCTTCCCAATAACCCTGAAACACGTAGGAATAAACGCGATGCGTTTCAATCGCGCTTGGAATGATGTGTTTGCCGAAATCCGCCAGCGTGTTGTCCAGCAGTTTGCGAACGACGTCGCGTGTGAAAACGTAAATGCCCATGGACGCCAGAAACAATTCACGTCCGTCGTTGATTCCGAGTTTCGGATACCATTCCTGCGGCAGCTTCAAGGAATCCTGCAATGCCGGATCTTTCGGTTTTTCCACAAAGCGGGTCACGCGCATGTCCTCATTCATCTGCATGATGCCGAACGCCTGCGATTCGCGCCGCGTCACCGGAATTGTCGCGACGGTGATGTCCGCGCCGGTTTCGATATGTTCCTGAATAATTTCGCGATAATTCATTCGATACAACTGGTCGCCGCTCAGGATCAGCAGGTAATCGAAATCGTGATTGAGAAAATGAATCAGGTTTTTGCGCACCGCGTCCGCCGTGCCCTGATACCACGAAGTGTCCGTGTAAGTTTGTTCCGCCGCGAGAATTTCCACGAAGCCGCCGGAGAAATGATCGAACTTGTATGATTGCGAAATGTGCCGGTGCAGCGAGGCGGAATTGAATTGCGTGAGCAGATAAACGCGGCGCAGGCCGGAATTGATGCAATTGGAAATGGGAATATCCACGATGCGGTATTTTCCCGCGAGTGGCACCGCGGGTTTGGCGCGCTCTTTGGTCAGCGGAAACAACCGCGTCCCCTGCCCTCCGCCCATAATCACCGACAAAACATTGCTCGTGTTCAAGGATTGTCGCCCGCTCTGTGACATAAAAATTGCCTTTGCCTTTGTTGCGCGATTCTAAAGAAACTTATACGCCGCGCGCGGAACAGGAGCAAGCGACACTTTCAATTCGAGGCGGAATTTAGCGCGCGTCATTTTGAATATTTGAAAAACAACGATGCGATCTGAAAAATTCGTTTTTTCCGAAATTGTTAAACCAACGCCGGCAAGCTTGAAACTGACTCAGAATTGCAACCACGAACAGACACCAATGCACACTAACAATTCGTGATAATTCGTGGTTCCATGTAAAATTTTCGCGGCGCCACGCGAAAACTTTTTAACTGGAAGCTTTTTGCGCGCGCTTTTACAATCCTCCCATGCCCACAGGCATTTATCTTCTGATCGGTTTTGTTGTCGGCGCAATTCTCGGTTGGATTCTCGGCGGCATGAAACGCAAAGACGCCGTTTCGCCGGGCGATAACCGGCTTGAAAACGAGCTTCGCGCCCAACTCCAGCAGCGTGAAAAAGAATTGGCGCAAACCCGCGAACAACTTTCCGCCAACGCCATCGCGCTCGCCACAGCCGAAGCCAATCGCGACGCCGCGCAACGCCTTCTTGCCGAAACAAAAAACGCTCACGCCGAAAACTTGCGTTCCGCCAAAGAAGCGCAAGACAAGGCGCTTGCCGATTTGCGCGAGGCGTTCAAAGCCTTGAGCGCGGATGCGTTGAAACAGACCGCGCCGGAATTTTTGCGATTGGCGGAACAGAGTTTTGGGAAATTTCAGGAATCCGCCAAAGGCGATTTGTCGCAGCGGCAGGAAGCGATCAAGGGATTGGTCGAACCGCTCAAGCAACAGTTGGAAACCTATCAAAAACGGCTGCAGCAAAGCGAATCCGCGCAATCCGCGACAATGGGCGAGGTAAAAAAACAACTCGAATTGCTCTCGCATCAAAGCCAGGTGCTCGCGAACGAAACGCAACAATTCCGCATGGTGCTCCGCTCGAATCAGGCGCGCGGGCGCTGGGGCGAGGAAACGTTGCGCCGCGTCGTGGAGGCGGCGGGAATGAGCGCGCATTGCGATTTCAGCGAGCAGGCACAATCCGGCGATTCCAAACCGGACCTGATCGTGCGGCTGCCCGGCGGACGATTCATCATCGTGGACGCGAAAGTGCCGGACCTGGATTTTTTAACGGCGCTGGAATCCGCGGACCCGGTCAAGCGCGCGGAATCGCTGGTCGCGCACGCGGCAAAATTGAAGGTCACAATCAAGGCGCTGGCGGACCGGGATTATCCGTTGCAATTTCCCGGCGCGTTGGATTACGTCGTGTTGTTCGTGCCGGCGGAATCGCTGTTCAGCGCGGCGTTGGAAGGCGATCAGGAATTGATTGTCTGGGCGGCGGAAAAACGGATTTTGCTCGCCACGCCCGCGTCGCTCATCGCGTTGCTGCGGTCGGTTTCGGTAAGCTGGCAGCAGCATCGGCAAACGGAAAACGCGGAAAAGATCGCCGTCGCAGCGCGCGAATTGTTTTCGCGAATTTGCGTTTTCACCGAGCATTTCGAAAAAATGCGCGACGGACTTGCGAAAGCGAACGACGCATTCAACAAAGCGGCTTCGAGTTATCAATCGCGAATTCGTCCGGCGGGCGAGAAATTGACCGAACTCGGCGGAACCGCTCCGGGAAAAGAACTGGCGGATGTTCAGCCGATGGATTCGATCCTGCGTTTGCCGATGAATTGAAAACCGAACCGAAGTTCATTTTCGAGCCGCGGGATTTTTTATGGTTACCGTCCATTTCGCGAGATCCGGCGCGGCGGTTTTCATTTCTTCGACCGCGAGATCGCAGATTCGGCTCGCGCCGTACGCGTTGAAATGCGTGTTGTCTTTTCGTCCGTT
>DASSNZ010000395.1:0-4059 GCA_035701135.1 Verrucomicrobiia bacterium | reverse complement strand
GCGTCAGCGCCTCGTAGCCTTCGTCCATTGTTCCGAAACCACCTGGAAACAGCGCAATCGCGTCCGAGTGCCGGATGAAAATCAATTTGCGCGTGAAAAAATATTTGAACGTGACGAGCTTTTTGTCTTCGCGAATAACGGGATTCGCGCTTTGTTCCCAGGGCAGGCGAATGTTTGCGCCGAAACTTTTTTCCGGTCCCGCGCCTTCATGTCCGGCCTGCATAATGCCGCCGCCCGCGCCGGTGATGACCATGAAACCCGCTTCCGCGATTTTGCGTCCGAAATCCACAGCCTGCTGATATTCCAATTTGGACGGCTGCGTTCGAGCGGATCCAAAAATCGTGACTTTGCGCGCCGTGGCGTACGGAGCGAATAGTTTGAAGGCGTAACGCAATTCGCGAATCGCTGTCCGGATGACACGCACGTCGCCGCTGTCGCGCACATCCGTCAGAATTTTCAGCGCGCTTTCAATAATATCAGTGACGCTTTCCTCGTTGAATCCGCCGCCCTTGAACGCGATCAGTTCGCGGATCCGTTTGCGAAGTTCCAAATCCTCCGCCGTTTTATCTGGCCGTACCATGCGGCAAGGTTAATGACGTGGAACCGAAAATCAATCGGGCGAAACGCCGCGTGAACCGCGAAAAATATCACCGGCAAATCCAGCCGCCGCCGACGACGAGATCGTCCTGATAAAACACAGCGGCCTGGCCGGGCGTGATCGCGCGCTGCGCCGTGTGCAATTTCACTTTCGCTTTGTTGCCGCCGGATGGAGTGATCGTCGCCGGCGTGCCGGGGTGATTGTAACGGATTTTTGCCGTGACTTCGATTGGCCCGGCAAGTTGATCGAACGGAATCCAATTGCATTGATCCACGACGAATTCGTCGCGATCCAAAGCCGATTCGTCGCCGACGACAACGCGATTGTTTTCCGCGTCAAGTTCGACAACGTAAAGCGGTTTCGGCGAAGAAATGCCAAGTCCCTTGCGCTGGCCAATCGTGTAAAATTCAATGCCATCGTGATGCCCGAGAATGCGATTGTGCAAATCCACGATTTCGCCGCGATGCTTTTGCGCGAGATTCGCCTGCTGGAGAAATTTTCCGTAATTATTGTCCGGCACGAAACAGATTTCCATGCTTTCTTCCTTGTCGGCGGTTTTCAGATTGCAATGCCTCGCGACTTCGCGGGTGTCGCTCTTGGTTTTTTCACCGAGCGGAAACATCGCTCGCGCAAGCTGGTCCTGTCGCAGTGAAAAAAGAAAATAACTCTGGTCCTTCCGCAAATCGCGTCCGCGCTTGAGGAGATAACGATCCTCGACGTGCTGCCGACATTCTGTCGGCAGAACTGATTGTGAATTGGGAACGTCATTGGAAGTAATTTTTTCTTCCGGCAGGATGCGGGAAGCACGTTCCACGCGCGCGAAATGGCCGGTGGCAATGAAATCGGCGCCGAGCTGATTCGCGCGATCAATCAAGCGTCCGAATTTCAAATTCTGATTGCACATCACGCATGGATTCGGCGTGCGGCCGGCTTTGTATTCGTCCGCGAAATATTGAATGACGTGTTTCTGGAAATCCGCCGCCTCATCAATGAGATAATACGGCACGCCGAGTTTGTGACACACCGAACGCGCATCCGTCACGGCTTGCGGTCCGCAGCATTTGTCTTCGGCGCGATTCACGCAATCCTGCGGCCAGAGTTTGAGCGTGATGCCGATGACATCGTAGCCCTGATCCAACAAAAGCGCCGCCGTCGCGGAAGAATCAACTCCACCGCTCATGCCACACACTACGCGTTGACGCTTTTGCGAATTCACAGGTCGGACATTATACGACACGCGAGCGGAGTGTAAAATGGTTTGCGCTCACTCCGGCATCGGCTAATTTATTTTAATGATTGTTCCGCTGTCGAAAATAAACCTGCGGCAGGATGAAGACGGAGTTTGGATTGCGAAATCGCCGCTGCTACCGGGTTGTCACGCGCACGGTCGAGACCGCGGCGAAGCGACTTTGCGGTTTCAACAAGCCGCCAAGGAACACCTTGAAGCTTTGCTCGAAACAGGCCGCCCCATTCCTGAACCTTTCCGAAGCAAATTTATTCTCGCAGCCTGAGCGTGGGAAAATATCCTTATGGAACTGCCGCCAATTGGAATCTCGTCTCCGTGAAATTGGCTGTCAATTGCTTCGGACAGCCGGAAGTCATCGGCACTATTCAAACCCATTTCATTCAGATCAGCTCATTACGTTTGCATGGCATTCAGGCGATGTGCCGCGTGGAATCATTGCTGACATTGTTGAAGACCTCGACATCAGCCGCGACGATTTTTATTTCAAGAAATTTTGAGTCGCATATTGCCGTTGAAGCTTTTGAGAATTCACAGGTTGGACGTTATGCCACGCGAGCGGCGTGTAAAATGGTTTGCGAAATTTCAGCGGGCATTGTTGTTTGAAGTATCAGATGTTAGGTCTCCGTTGATTTTCCATTCATCGCCTATCTTTTTCATTGGTACCATTTCGTTTCCGATACGAGCAGAATGAAAATGTAGCATTACCTCATTGCCCGAAATGGCTTCATTGCTGACAACCTGAATGTCCTTCAATATCAGCGCGTCATGGGCAAATATTGCAGCCAATTCGGCATCAGATTTTCCCTTTCCAACTGTTTCCATGAAATGTCCCATATACTCCGGAGTGAAGTTCGCTAAAATTATTTTCATATCGCTTTTGCTCATCGTTGAAAGCGATGATTGAAACGCAGCTTCCGGCGTGGTGTATCCCGAACCCGCTCCTTTAACTTGATGCTGATGTTTAATTACCAGACTTGTTGAGCCGGCGGCGAAAATAATTACTGTCCCAACTACGATTGCTGTTTTCATTTTGGTCCATGCCATAATTTTCAATGCTCCTTTGATGAGGGTTAAGGTTGAAGCTGAAGCCGCGGCGCCTTTTACCACCGCAACGGTGGAAATGGTCTTTGCCAATCCAACCGGCGCAGCCTGAACGGAATTGTTAGAAATTGTTCCGGCAATAATTGCCGTCGTCGAACTCACGCCGCGTTTCATGAAAATTTTTCGCAGTTTTTCCAGCGCGCGCAAAATCCGCCTTTGTGTGGCTGCATCGGTCATTTTCATTGCCTCGGCGATTTCGCGAATGCTTTTGTTTTTGAAAAAACGCAAAACAACCGCGTCGCGATCTTTCTTGCCAAGGCGCGACATCGCGTCGTCCAGCAACGGCGCGAGTTGAGTCCAAATGGCGTCGTCAGCGGAGTCCTGAAGCGTGGATTGCATGTAAGCCTCTTGTTCGCGAAATTGCCGCCGCCGTTCGCCGCGCAAAAAACTCAGAGAAGCCAGCCGGGTGGTTTCGTAAAGCCATCCTTCGAGAATCGTGTTTTCACGCAGGTCCGCAGCTTTGCGCGCAAGAATGATGAAAACAGCCTGCGTGATTTCTTCCGCGTGAGCGGCAATTCCAATTTGGCGGAGCGCAACGGAATAAACGAACGCAACATGGCGCCGAACCAGTTCGGCAAAAGCGCTTTCCGAACCGAGGGCATAATCCCGCAACAATTCCATGTCGTTCGCATCCGGCATCTGACTATTTATTGCCGAAGAACGCGAAATCAGACATTTATTTTTGAAATGGTATGTAGCGGAAAATGCGCTGACGTTTTCGCGAATTCAGGTTGGCGCTATGCGATAGAGGTGCAATGTTGAAAACAGCTTGAAAATTTTGAGCTTCATTCTATCTCCCGTTTGAACTGCCGGGATAACACCAGAGGCGATTGCGGTTTGTGTCGCTCTCATCCTCATACCACGTTTTAAGTTTGATATAATTGACCGAACCATTGAACGTCGCCTGCACTCCGCCCTGCTGATGACGCCCGCTGACACCTTCGGCGGGATAATTCGCGCCGTCGTTGAAATATTCCGGGTGGGTTTCGTCTGTTTCCCAAAAAGCGCAATCTTCCGGCTGCATGGACGAGAGTTTTACGGGCGTTTGCAATCCGCGCGAATAACCAACCACCGCGCCATTCATTCCGTAACTTGAAATTTGTTGCGGGCGTTG
>DASSNZ010000394.1:0-3104 GCA_035701135.1 Verrucomicrobiia bacterium | reverse complement strand
GGGCGGGGACGTCCGTGCTATTATCCAAAACGCGGAGTCTGATCTTCTCTGTGCTTCTCCGCGTCCTCAGCCTCTCTGCGTTGAATCAGTTTGCTTTCTCTCCGCTTTCAGGAAATCAGTCGTTCCTTTGGCTTTCGAAACGCCGCCCAGGCGCAGACGGCGAGCAGCAGCAAATTGAACGCGAACAGGATTTGAAGCACGACCTGGAGTTTGTGCAAGCCGTGGTTCAGAACGTAGCTCAGTGTGATTCCATAGCCGAATGCCAGAATCACCGTCAGCGGAACGACGCGAAATTTTCCGCGGGCGAGAAGATCATTCACCAAAACATTCGCCAGCGCGAACGGAATCATCGCCGCGACATACCACGGCAGCAAACCCGTCGTGAGCCGCACATAATCCGGATTCGCCACGAGCCTGACCACCCACGGTCCGATCAGGCAAAGCGCGATTCCGCCGCAAGCGGCGAGAAGCGCCGTGCAGATCAGCACAATTCCGAGCAGATTTACTTTTTCCGAACGAACACTGCCGTGGACAATTTTTGGAAACATGACCGTCGCCAACGGCAACACCACCCAAAGCAAGGCCCGCGACAAAGTTCCCGCCAGCGCGTAACACTTCATTTCCTCGGACCTGAAATGTGGCGTGGCGAACATCGTGTCGGAAGCGAATAAAAACTGACATGCGCCAAAACCAAAAATCAGCGGCAACGCCTCTCGAAGCAATGCTTTGCCATCGAAGGACATTTTCGGTAGCGACCATAAATCCCATGTTTTCCAGATCGAAATGCCGACGGCTATTGCGAGTCCGATCAACGCGGCAGTCATCATGCCGGTCGAGCCGCTGCCTAAGGCCAGCACCGCCAAAACCGCAATTCCCACTCGCGCGACACTGTTGAGAATCGCCGCCCAACCCATCCAAAAGAAATCCTGCTTGCCCTGTAACGCGCCCCCGAAAATCGGCGACCACACTGAAAGCAACACTATGACCATCGCGACCCAGAGCACGGTGGGATTCGTCAATTTCCTATGCGCGACGATTTCACCCTGAAACAGCCATGTTCCCGCTGCCGCGATCAGCCACAAAATAAACGCCCAGAATGCAGCCGTTCGGATCATTCCCGACAGTTGACGTTTTCTGTCCGTTGCCAGCGCGCTGGCGGTTTGTTGCGCGAACACCATTTGAAGCGGAATTGCCGGGACGCAATTCACCAATGAAAGAATTGTGACAAAGATGGTATATTCTTCCCCGGAAATCACCTTGGACAGAAAATGCACGCCGAAGCTCATCGCGCCGCCCACGACGGTCGCGATCATCAGCCAGCCGCTTTGACGAAAAAATGTCCCGTGTTCTTTTGTATCCGCGGATTGTGCGGCTTCGGTGGATTTGGAAATCATCTCGTGTTTGACCTGCAATCAGGCGATTCGTTTAAACGGGCTGTCAAGGCAGGGAAAGAAAAAATCGGGTGAGCATTTCCCGCGCGCGTTCGAGCGACGCGAGCGAAATCCATTCGTTCGCCGTGTGCGCCTGGGCAATGTCGCCTGGACCGAACACCACGCTGGGAATGCCGCCCGCCGCAAGAATCGCGGCGTCGCAAAAAAAATGCGCGCCCGCCGGTTTTCGCTGGCCGAGCGATTCGAGAAATTGCCGGACGAGCGGAACGCGCGGATCGGTTTCAAGAGGCGAACAGGCGTCGAGTTTTTCGTTTTTGAAAATTACTTTCAGATTTTTTGCGCGCAAAAACCGGCTGATTTCACGCTGAACACTCCGCTCGGTTTCGCCGGGCAACGTTCTGCGATCCACGGAAATTGAGCAGGAATCGGGAACAATATTCGGTTGCGTGCCGCCGGAAATCGTGCCGACACTGATGGTCGCAGGGCCGAGCAATGGGTGGCGCCGTTGCCTCAAAATGGCGGCATAATCCGTTTCCAAAAAATCCACCACTCGCGCCATTTCGTGAACGGCATTTCGGCCCAGTTCGGGCCGCGAACCGTGAGCCGCCTTGCCGCGCGTTTCCATTCGCAGCCAGACCGTGCCTTTATGCGCCGTGACGATTTGCAATCGCGTCGGTTCGCCGACAATCGCGAGGTCCGCTTTTATTCCGCTTGCCGCAAGCGCGCGGGAACCGGCCTGCGCGTTTTCCTCATCCACGAGTCCGGCAAAAATTATTTCCGTTTCGCGCGGACGTTTCGGCGATTGAGCGAGATCGCAAAGCGCGCCGAGCATTGCGGCGGCGGAACCTTTGGTGTCGCACGCGCCGCGACCGAAAATGCGTCCATCTTTTTTTTGCGGACGAAATTGCGAATCATTTCCGCCCACGGTGTCCAGATGCGGCGCGAGTAAAATGCGCCGGCGAATTTTTCCGGAAGGCGAGAAACGCGCGAGGAGATTGGCGCGGTTGGGCAAAACTTTTTGGAATTCCACTTCAAGCCCGGATTGGGCCGCGACGGTGGCGAGAAAATCCGCAACGAGCTGTTCGCCGGCGCGCGAATCGCCCGGCGGAAGAAAGGTCGGATTGACGCTGGGAAGCGCAATCAGTTCCTTCAACAGTTTCGCGGTTTGGATCATGTCGCCGGGAGAATAGCCGATTCGCTTGAAGTTGAAAGTTGGAAGTTGGAAACTGGCAGTTCGATATTCTCCAACTTCCAACTTCCAACTTCCATCTCCCATTTGGTACGCTTGTTTTATGCGATACGTTTTTCTTTGCGCCGCGGTTTTGTTCGCGCTGTCATCAGCGGCGGCAGAGCGCGTGTTCCATTTTGGCGATTACGCGACGGATTATCCGCCGCCGGGATTTCGAAGCGTCGTCGCGGGCGAAGGCAAGCCGGGCAATTGGAAGGTTTTATTGGAAAACGTTTCGGAACCCCTGGCGTCCGGCGCGTCGAATGCGCCTTCAATTTCGAAGAAGGCGGTTTTGGCGCAGGTTTCGCACGAACCGCTGGACCGTCGTTTTCCGATGCTCATTTTCGAGAAGGAAGCTTTCGGCGATTTTACATTGCACACGCGTTTTGAAATCGCCGACGGAATTCTGGAGCAAACGGCTGGAATTGTATTTCGCTATCAGAACGAATCGAATTTTTACGTCGTTTGCGCCAGCGCGACGGAGA